>JAKACX010000028.1 GCA_021821055.1 Bacillota bacterium | reverse complement strand
CGAGCACACTCAGTCCCACCTCCCCGGGAAGAACGCTCGCCGCCAAGTGTCCCACCGCGTCAGATAATTGACCGTCCGACGTCCCCTGCACGATCGGCGCCGACAGGTCCAGACGGGGGATCCGAAGGACACCAACCAGCCTCCCGGCTCCGGGTTGCGCCTGCACTGGGGCCACCTGCACGGGCAGACCGGACCGCGCGGACATCGCCTCGGCGCGCGGTGGGTTGCGCGGATCGACGGCGGCCGTCGGCGTCACATGAACGGAGCGGAAGTGAGCCGCTTCCTGTGCGCCTGCCGCTCCGCGTGCGCCCGCCAGCCTGTGCGCCCGGTCGCGCGAGACGCCGCCCGCCGCGTGATCCGGCGCCCGCGACTGCAGCCGCGCGGTTTCAGCCGCGAACAGGCTGCGTCCCGTAAACGCCGAGTGGATGAAGAACAGCGGAACCTGCAAGAATAGCACAATACCGGCGAATACAAGGAGACTTCCGAATAAGATTGCCAGTCTCCTTGACATAAATGTCACCCCAGTTGATCATATATTTAGATACCTTCGCAAATACACGCACAGTTGTGAGGGTAGCTGTTCAGTTCACCGCGACTTATTTCACGCCCGTGGCTCGCCCCCGCGCCCAGGGGACATGTGATAAAGTCCTCTGAGCAGACGCAGTCACTCCAGATCCAGCATTCGAGGCTTCAATCGGACGCGATATGTATATATGTACCGTCATGCGCCTGCCGGAATTTGGTTTGCCGCATGCCTCCTAGAGGCGCTGCTACTCGCGCAGCGCCTCTAGGGGAACCGCCACTGTTTCACGTCGGCCGGTTGGCCGAGTTTCGCGCCAGCCCCACCGTACGCCATGCCTGCCACAGGCCAGCTATCGCGTCAGCCCCGTCATGCGCGTTCCGTCAAGCGCTCCAGATTCTCCAGGCTGACGGCGAGACTGTCCAGCGGGTTGCCCGGGCAGACGTCTTGCTCCACCACGTACCACTCGACCCCCGCGGACGCACAGAACGAGAGAATCGCCGGGAAGTCCAGGACGCCCGTCCCGACCGCAGCAAACGCCTTCTCTTCGTCGTCTGTCATGTCCTTGAGGTGGATCAGCGGCATCCGGCCCTTGTACGGCCCCAAAAACGCCAGTGGATCCCGCCCGCCCTTCGCAATCCAATAGACATCCGGCTCGGCCAGCAGGAGATTCGTTCCCGTCGGTTCGAGCAGGTACTCCAGGCCGGACTTTCCGTCGACGGTCGCGGCGAACTCAAACGCGTGATTATGATAGCAAAGCCGCATCTCCTGGCGCGCCAACTCCGCCGCGATGCCGTTCAACCGCTGCCGGACCTCGCGATATCCGTCCTCCGTGCGAACGCTCTCGGGCAATGACGGGCACACCAAGTCGCGCGCATCAAACGCGCGCGCCTCTTCCACCACCTGACGCAGGTCGGTCGTCAAACGGTCGAGCGACACGTGCATGCCCGCCACGCCAAGACCGGTTTCCTTGACGACGGCGACGATGTCCGCCAGCGGGTATCCGTGAAGGCCGGCAAGCTCCACGCCCGACCAGCCCATCTTTTTCAATGTTCGCAAGACGCCGGGAAAATCCTCCTGCGCCTGCTCGCGCACCGTGAACAGTTGTACCGCGTGCGGAAAATCCGCCATGGAACATCCTCCCGGGATCGTGGTAAAGACAGCGGTCAGGCCAGGTTCTCCTCCCGCCGCAAACGCAACGGTTCGCAGCACTTCTTGAACTTCCGCCCGCTGCCGCAGAGGCACGGGTCGTTGCGCCCGGGAAGCTTGCCGCCGCTTCTCAGGTGCTCATGCAACATCCGCTGCTTGACCCGCTGCGCGACCTCCTGCATGCGTTCGTCCGCGTACGCGTAGATCTGCTTGTAGCTCGCGCAAAAGTAGTCGGGGTCCACGCCGTCGTCCGCCTCGTGCCAGACCCGGTTGCGCGGGCAGCCCCCATGGCAGAGTTGCAGGTATTCGCACGTCTGGCACGGCACGGGCAACGATGGCTTCTTACTCAGGAACTTCTGGTAGACGAGGTTGCCGAGGATTTCCTCGATGGTATTCTCGCCGACATTGCCCACCTTGTACTCATCGCTGATAAAGAAGTCGCAGGGATAGGCGTCGCCGTTTTGTTCGAGGATGAGCGTCGTCGGACAAAACTTGCGGTGAACGCACAGTTCCGCCTCCTGGTGCAGGTAGACCGCGAGAATATTGTCAAAGAAGCGCACCGACATACTCGGCTGGCCATCGTTGTACCAGACGTCGAACGCCTCGCACAAAAACTGGCCGTACTCCTCTGCGGAGATGAGGTAGGTCGGGGGCTTGCCCGTTTCCTGGGCGCGAAAGTCCATAGCGGGAATGAACTGGACGTAGTCGAACCCTTCTCGCCGGTAAAACTCCATCAGATCACGGGCGCGCCCCACATTTCCCTCGTGGATGACGGAGAGGATGTTGAAATCCACTCCGGCCGTCCGCAGGTGGCCAATGCCCTGCATCACCCGGTCGTAGCTTCCCGCGCCCGAACGCGTGACGCGGCGCGCGTCGTGGATCTCGCGCGGACCGTCAAGACTGACGCCAACCAGGAAGTTATAGCGTTTGAAAAAGCCCGCCCACTCCGGATTGACGAGGGTCGCGTTGGTCTGGAGAGCGTTGCTGATGGACGTGCCCGGCAGCGCGTACCTGGCCTGCAGGCTCACGACTTCCTCGAAAAACTCCATGCCGGCAAGCAGCGGTTCCCCGCCCTGCCAGGCGAAGGACGCCGCACCCTTGTCCGACATGGTCATGTACTCGCGGATGAACTTCTCCAATATCCACGATTCGATCCGGTTCACTTTCGGGCCGATTTTTCCGCCGACCCGGCTGTAGTAACAGTAATCGCACGCCAAATTGCAGTCTTCGTGTACCGTTTTCCACATCACGCCAAGCGACTGCTGCGTTGTTGTCAGACACGATGCACTCATATGGCTTCATCCCCTTGCCGACGATGGCCGGACAGCGGTGCGCGGGCGCGCAACTGCCTGCGCTCATTCGCACCCCGGCGCAGACCGTCGAAGCGTCCACATGAAAGTATAGGGGATGAAAACGCACACGGCAATGTATTATTTCCCCGGATGCGCCAGGATCGGCGTGAAGAGCACGTCGGTCAATGAGTACGGCCCCGCCGTCAACTCCGGCTGCGATCCGCGAAAAACGGCGTGGCGCGCCGTGATCGTCCGGCTGCCCTCGCCGTACGTGTAGACGGTCGCCGGTCCCGCCATGCGATAGCCTGCAAACTTCAGGTGCGCCGCCACGCTGTGATGCGCGTGTTCATTCACGATCAGGACGGACAGGTCGCCGTTTGTCTGCTTCACGGCGTGCACCGCAAGCAAGGGGTCGCTTGACGTTGCGGCAACCATCCGATCGCCCGGTTTCGCGAGTCGGTTCAGCATGAGCAGGCCGTAGTAGGGCGGAAAAGGCGTATTCAGGGGGGGCTCGCTGATCCCGCCCTTTGATTCTCCGGACGAGAGGATGCCGTAATCCCCGTACTGTGCGTTGCCGTAGAGCGACTGGCTGACGTTGTTGCCTGTCTCGATGCTGTTGTGCAGATCCCACCAGTCCACATTGGCCGCGCCGTTTTGCAGCCACGTCATGTAGTCGTTGGCGAGAAAGAGCGCGTTGACCAGACCGACCGTCTGTTTGCCGGGATTGAACGAGACCGAGTTGGTCTCGTCGACGAACACCTGAATGTTCTTCGCGTTCGCGCCGGCGTACTTGGCAAGGTAGCTGCGCACCTGCGCCATGTATCCCGGGATGGCCGACGTGGACGCCAGCAACCCGGAGTCGCTCTCCTTCCCGGGATTCTGCGCGTACCAGTGCAGAACGACGAAGTTGATGTTCTTCGCCACGACAGGCAACAGCGTACGGTCCCAATACGGCGCGATTCCGCTCGGCCAGACGCCGGGGACGGTCAGCACGACCCCGATGTGAATGTGCGGGTCGACGGCGCGCATGGCCCTGATGTACTCCAGGGCGTTCACGCCGTAGCCGTGCGGACCCTTGTGCTTGTGGAGATTCTGCTCCCAACTGACATTCTGGTATTCGCCGTCGCCGTAGATCTCGTTCCCGATCTCCCAATACTGGATGCCGTATTTCTTCGTGACATTTGCGTACTTGACCCAGGCAGCCGCCTCCTGCGGTGTCCCGGTCCCATAATTCACCGTGAGCAGCGGCTGCGCGCCCGCCTTTTTCGCCAGCGCCACAAACTGGTCAAAAGCAAACTTCGCGGTGCTCCAGTTGAACGTATCCGAGAAGGAACCGCCCGGCCAGCGCAACACCTTCATGCCGAGCGCCCTCAGCTTCGTCGGGATGCCCTGGTCAAACAGATTGCCGTCCCACGTGGCCGTATTGATGCCAAACGCCGTCGGTGGGATCACCCCGAGCGCATGCGCCGCATTGACGTTGACCGCGACCGAAAGCGTCTGCGATGGGGCCGCCGTCGCCCGGTGTTCCACGGCGGGCGCGCGCCTGACCGCCGCTCTGGCGGGCGCGACGGCCATGATACTGACGGCGCACACAGTGATGGCCAGAAGCGCGGACGCCGTCCCTCTTCCGGCCCTGCCTGTCGTCGATCTGCTCATGATTGGACTCCCCCTCTATCCCTGCGCGACCGCCCTGGCCGCGCGAATTACGGCGGCGTACCACAGGGCGCTGTCCTTCGGAATGCGCGCAAGCGTCGCGTAGTCGGTGTACACCATGCCGAAGCGCTTCGTATAGCCCCACGCCCATTCAAAATTGTCCATGAACGACCACAGGTAGTAACCGCGCACGTCAACACCGCCCAGTATCGCTTTCGCAACCGCCTCGAGATGGTCCTTCACGTAGGCGATGCGGTCTGCGTCGTGGACCTGGCCGTCCTCGGGCTGATCCTCGTAAGCCGCGCCGTTTTCCGTGATGTAGATCGGCAGTTTCGTGTACTCGCGGTCCAGCCGCAAAAGCATGTCGGTCAATGTGGGCGCCGAGACCGGCCAGCCCATATCGGTCACGCGCTCTTCCGGAGCGACACTGTTCCAGGGCAGGATGAGTTCTCCAGACCGCTCGGCGTTTCCGGCGTTTCCGGCGCGCTCGACCACGTTGTAGGAGTAGAAGTTGACCCCGAGCAGGTCGATCGGTCGGGAGATGACCGCGAGGTCGTCCGGGCGAACTTCCCTTGGCATGGGGCCAAACAGGTCCTCCAACTCGGGCGGATAGGCGCCCTTGAAGAGCGGATCGAGAAACCAGGCGTTTGAGAACACGTCGTGCAGACGCGCCGCCCGAAGGTCCTCCGGACTCTGCGTCGCGGGATAGACTGGCAAGAGGTTCAGCGTGATGCCAATCTCGCCCTCAACGCCAGACGCGCGAAACGCGTCGACGGCCAGTCCGTGCGACAGAAGGACATGGTGCGCCGACGTGAGGGTTGCCGCCGCATCAAGCCGCTTGCCCGGGGCATGTTCGCCGATGTAGTGGCCAAGCACGGAAACACACCACGGTTCATTGTGTGTGACAAACTGCTTCACACGGTCGCCAAGGCGCCGGAACACAACTTCTGCATGGTCCGCAAAATGAAAAGCCGTGTCGCGGTTTTCCCAGCCGCCCGCCTCCTGAAGCGCCTGCGGCAGGTCCCAGTGGTAGAGCGTGGCAAAAGGCGTGATCCCCGCCGCCAGCAGTTCATCCACCAAGCGGTCGTAGAAGTCGAGCCCTTCCTCATTGACATTGCCCCGTCCACTCGGCCGAACGCGTGACCAGGATAGCGAAAAGCGGTAATGTTCCAGATCCAAGTCTTTCATTAACTGGATGTCCGCCGCGTAGCGGTGGTAGTGATCGCACGCGACGTCGCCGTTTGAGCGATCCCTGACCTTGCCCTCAGTGTGGCTGAACACGTCCCAGATGGAGGGCCCACGCCCCCCCACTGCCGCCGCCCCCTCAATCTGATAGGCGGACGTGGCGGTTCCCCAATGAAAATCCTTTGGCAACGCGTTGTAGAACGCACGATCAAATGGTGAATCCATTGTCCTAACAATCCTCTCGTCGTCTGATGAATGCGTCGCCGCCCGTCAACCACCGCAATCCCCTCAGAAACCGCTTTCGCGTCCTGAAATTACCGTCCCGCCGCAGACCGTCAATCGACGCAGGACCACTTTCCCGGGATATGCCCTACGACGCCGTCCGCAACGCAGGCTCCCTTCAAAACTCGATCCGGTCGCTCGTCTTGCCGTCGCTGACAATGGCCGCGGCCGCCATGTCGATGAACAGCCCGGTCTCGACCACGCCGGGAAGCAGCTTCAGTTCCGCGTGCAGTTTTGCGGGTTCCGCGATGACTCCGTAGTCGCAGTCCAATATGTAATTGCCGTTGTCGGTCACGAACGCCCCGTCCATGGTCTCCCGCCGCCGCGGGGAACACCCGGTTGCAGCGACGCGGCGGGCCGTGAATGTCCAGGCGAAGGGCACGATCTCGACCGGCAGCGCAAAACGGCCGAGCGTGGCCACGAGCTTGGTCTCGTCCGCCACCACGACAAACTCGCGCGCCGCGGACGCCACTAATTTCTCCCGCAACAGCGCGCCGCCGCCGCCTTTGATCAGGCACCCGCCGCGATCCACCTCGTCCGCTCCGTCGATCGCAAGATCGAGTTGTGGCACGTCGTCGAGCGTCGTGAGCAGAATGCCCTCCTTGGCGGCGATTACCCTGGTCTCCTCCGACGTCGGAACCGCCGTCACACGCAGTCCTTCCTGCCGCACGCGCTCCCCCAGCCGGCGGATGGTCCACAGCGCCGTCGAACCCGTGCCGAGGCCGATCACCATCCCGTCCTGCACCAGTTCCGCGGCCCGCGCTCCCGCGAGCTGTTTTGCCAATGTATTCCCAGACACCCCGAATCCACGCCCTTCACCGACAAATGTCTTCTCCCATCATGCTGACCGGAGCCGCCGATGTCAAGGCGGCGGCTCCATCTGCGCTGACATTTGTCGCCGGGCGCGCGCACTGGTACAATGTTGTCATCCGCACCCCCTGCCCGGTGTTTCGCAGACACAGGCGCCCGGGCGGCGCTGTCCATGGTGACCGAATGAATGCGACTTTTCTGGAAAAACGCTATCTCTTGCACAGTACGGCCGTGTCGTTCGGCGGTCTGTTCATTAACCAGACCCTGCAGACGGCAGGCGGCGTCGTGATGGCGCGGCTCATCGCAAGTCCCGCCCTGTTCGGCCAGATCAATGTCATGCTGCAGATTCTCGGCATGAGCGGCCTGTTTCTGAACGCAGGCCTGAACTCCGCCGCGACTTTCTTCGTCGCCAGGCACGGCGCCAAAGCCATTCGGACCGTTTACGGACCGGCGCTCGCCGGCAGCCTTGCCGTGGGCGCGCTCGCCGTCGCGGCCCTGTCCCTGTTTGCGGCGCCGATTGCCGCCGTCTATCACGTCCCCGCGCTGTCGTCGGGCCTGATTGTCGGATCCTTCACGCTCCTCACAAACTCCCTGATCAACGTCGGCATCGCGGTGTTCTCCGGCATGCGGCGGTTTGCCGTCCAGGCCTATCTGATGGTGACGACCACGCTCATGTCCGTTCTCGGCATGGTCGTCGGCGTCCTGCTTGCGCCGCAGGACCCGTCCGGGCTCGCGGTGATCGCCGGCGCCATGTCCGCCGCCAATGTCGTGACGTGCGCCGTGGTCCTGCTCGCCGTCCACTTCATTTACCGCGCCCCTCTGCTCGTCCCCCTCACCGCCCACCGCATGTGGCGGATGCTGCGCTACGGAGCGCCGATCTACGCGGGCAATATTGCCAAGGCATTCCAACAGTCATTCCTCGTCATTGTCACCGGCGCCACGTCCATTGTCGACGCCGGATATCTGAGCAACGCCATGAAGCTCGCGGGCTACCTCAACATCATCACCTGGGCTTTCAACATCGTCGCCTTGCCGTTCCTCTCGGAGGCCGCGCACTCCGAGGGCGACGCGCGCCGGCGCGCGACACTGTGCTTCCGCTACAACAACTTCATCCTCCTTCCGCTGACGCTGTTCATCTGCATCTACCCGCACGCCATGATCACGGCGCTGTTCGGAAGCCACTACGCAACCGTCCCGTCCGTCGTCTACCTGCGACTGATGGCCGTCGGCGTCCTGTTTTCCTCCGTCAGTCGGCTCGGCGGCATGCTGCTGGCTGGCGTCGGCCGCACGCGCGCCAATTTCTGGACCATGATCGTCTCCGGCGCGCTGGTCTTCTTCGTGGCGCCGCTCGCCGTGCGCCACGCCCCGACGCTCGGCACGCTGGTGTTCGCCGTGGGATGGGCGCTGTCGGCCGCGTCGCTGTTCTGGTTCCTGCTGCGCGACGGCCTGCCGCTTGACTGGCGCAGGGCGTTCGTGGAACCGCTGCTGCCGACCGCTGTCATGGCAATAATCCTTGAAACGGGCGCCCTTGTGCCCCACGGATCCATTCCCGCCGCGGTCCTGGGACTGGCGACCGCCGCCGTCGGGACATGGCTGCTCGAGCGCCCGCGCGCAGAGACGGCTGCCACCGCCTGAGTGAGCGACGGGAACATGTGATATAGTCCGCGCCTGTCCCCATTTGGATGATCACGTCCCCAAGGACACCCCGGCGTTCAGACCGCCGTCTCGGCCCACCACTGGCACAATGAGACCAGCGTCGCAACGCCGAATCCAGTCGCCCCGACTCCCGATGCACCCGCTTTCTCCACGTAGGCGAGACCCGCGATGTCAATGTGCGCGTGCACCGTGTCTTTCGCGAAATGACTGACGAACAGGCCCGCCGTGATCGTGCCGGCCGGTCGACCGGCACTGTTTTTCAGATCCGCGACGCCGCTTCGGTTCATGTCCATGAAATCCGCGTCGTCAGGCAGCAGCCACAGCCCCTCGCCGATCCGCTCTCCCGCCGCCTTGAGCGCTTGCGCAAACTCTGGATGATGCGATACGACGCTTGCCTTGACGCCGCCGAGCACGACGGTGTTCGCCCCGGTGAGGGTGGCGATATCGACCATCGCCGCGGCGCCCCGTTCCCGCGCCAGCGTGAGCGCGTCGCCGAGCACCAGGCGCCCCTCCGCGTCTGTCGAAACGATCTCGACCGTGGTGCCGTCCAGCATCGTGACCACGTCGCCGGGCCGGAACGCTGCGCCGTCGGGCATGTTTTCCGCCAGCGGCAGCACCGCCATCACATTGACGGCCATCCCAAGTTCGGCGACCGTGCGCAGCGCCGCGGCGACGGCGGCCGCCCCGCCCATGTCCGCCTTCATGTTGCCCATGCCAAGCGCCGGTTTGATCGACAATCCGCCGCTGTCAAACGTGATTCCTTTCCCCACCAGAGCAAGCCAGGGAGCGTCTCCTGCAGCCTGAATCCGTCCTATCAGCACGCAGGGAGGACGGACGCTGCCGCTCCCGACAGCCAGCATGCCGCCCGCTCCCATCGCCTGAAGCTGCTCCAGTTCGATCTGTTCCCATTCGATCGTGGCAGGCGCTCCCTCCCGAAACAGGCGGGCCAGCGTCAGCGGAGGCTTCATGTTTGCCGGCCAATTCACCCAGTCGCGCGCCTCAGCGCGCCCGCGGCCGACCAGCTGCCAAAACCGCAACCGCTCGGCAGAAGCCCCGGCCGCAACGACAACCCGGACTGTCCCATGTGCCTGTTCGCCGCTTCTTTGCGCGTAGCGATACAGTCCCGCTTCAGCGCCAAGGACCGCGTCCGCGGCGGCGTCCTCACTGAGACCGAGCAACCACAGGCCGACGTCGCCGAGTCCGCCGCGCTGCGCGAGGCGCGCCGCGTCCGCCCACGCCTTCTGCGCCTTCGCGCGCGACGAGCCGCCGCGAACCACGATCAGGTGCACTCCGTCGCCCAGACGAGACAGCACCGGCGCATCGGCTTCGGGCACGGTGAACGCCGTTTCGTCCCATGCCGCAAGCATGTCCGACAACTGCTGCGCCGCGACAATCCACACCGCCGCCTCCGTCCGCTTGCCACTCCCTGTTTCCCAAACGGCGTTACCAGGCAAAACATACCCCTCCATTTTGCGCATCGGCGCATGTATTCCCGCGAAGAGACAACCGTCGGCTCACTCGTACTTGATGCGTGGGTCCACAACCCCGTACAGCAGATCCGCCAACAGGTTGCCAAGAATCGTCAGTATTCCGACGAGCGTGACAATTCCCAGCAGGACCGGGTAGTCGCGATTCTGCGCGGCATTCCAAAACAGCAACCCCATCCCGGGGTAATTGAAAACCATTTCCACAATCAGGGCGCCGCTGAACAGCGCGGGCAGCGACATGCCCGCCAACGTGATCAGAGGCAGAAGCGAATTCTTGAGGGCGTGGCGGACCAGCACCCACCACTCAGACAAACCTTTCGCGCGCGCCGTCCGGATATAGTCCTGCACGAGCGTCTCGGTCATGGAAGACCGGACGTAACGACTCCACCCCGGGATCGTGCCGAGGATCAGCACGGCGGCCGGAAGGGCCATGTGCCGCAGGTAACTGAGCGCCGACGCATGCGTCTGGAGCGGATTGCTGATTCCCCCGGAGGGAAGCAGGTTCAGCCAGATCGCGAACACGGACACCAGGATCATGCCCAGCCAGAAGGTGGGCATCGCGTACAGAAAATACACCACGCCCGTCACGAGATGGTCCCCGCCCCGGCCGCGCCGCACCGCCTGAAACACACCAAGCGCGATCGACAGCAGATGCGATACCGTGATGGCAACCACGACAAGCAGGAGCGTCCGCGGTAGATTAAGCGCGATCAGACTGGTCACAGTCTGGTGATACGAGTACGCGTATCCCAGGTTGCCGTGCACGAGATTCCAAACCCACAGCCCATACTGCACGTAGAGCGGCTTGTTCAGCCCGAGCGACCGATTGATCTGCGCAATCAGTTGCGGCGTCGCGCGGTCGCCGAGCATGACGACGGCGGGTCCTCCGGGCACAATATGCATCAACAAGAAGCTGATGACCGTGATGCCAAGCATGGTTGGCACGGCCTGGAGCACGCGGTTTCGCACGTAATACAACACGGATTCACGCCTCCTACCGCGGGGTGGAAAGTCGCGCATCAAACGCGGTGCGCAGGGCGTCCCCGACAAAATTGATCCCCAGAACCGTGAGCAAGACCGCAATCCCCGGAGGGTACACGAGCCACCATGAGTTTTGCGAGAGGTACGGCATCGCGTCCGACAGCATCGCTCCCCAGTTTGGCGCGGGAGGCGGGAGGCCGAGGCCGAGAAAACTGAGCCCCGCGATCACAAGGACCGCATCGCCGACCATGAACGTGGTCGCCACGACGATCGTGCCAAGGGCGTTTGGCAGAAGATGCCGGAACAGGATTCGCCCGTTCGTCGCCCCGATGGTTCGGGCAGCCTCCGCGTACACGGTATTTCTCAGGGCGAGGATCTCTCCGCGCACCAGTCGGCTGACTCCGTGCCACGACACAAAAGAGATGAGCAATACCAGCAAGCCGGCGCTCGGGCGCACCACCGAGTCAAGGAAAATCAGCAGGAACAGACTGGGGATGGCGCGCAACATATCCACAAACCGCATCATGGCCGCATCCACCCAGCCGCCCACAAACCCCGAGACGGCCCCGTACACCACACCGATCACCATGGCGGCGAGCGCCGCGGAGAAACCCACCTCCAGCGACGTTTGGCCGCCCACCATGAGCCGCTCCAGCATATTTCGCCCCAAGTTGTTCGTGCCGAGCGGAAACGCCGCTGACGGCGCCTGCAAAAGCGCCGTCAAATGCATGCTGTACGCGCTGTGCCGGTACAGGAGTGGACCGACGTAGCAAAAGAGAATCAGGAACAGCAACACGAGCATCCCCGCCCGGCCAAGCGGTTGCCGTACAAAGACGGCGAACGCGCTCGGTCGGGAGTGCGTCTTCCCGACCGCCTTGGGCGCGGCGGAGTATGCCACAGACTTCTTCATTTCAACCGGAACGGACAAGCTCGCTCATCCTCTCTGGCGACGAATTCGGCCCCAGATAATCCGCAAACCACTCCAGAATGTGGTTCAACCGCTGGACGCGGTGCGTTGGTTTCCCACTGCGCGGCAGGTTGTGGTTTTCACCGGGGAAGCGGAGAAACCGCACGGGTTTGCGCTGCAGGCGCAAGGCGACAAACAGCTGTTCCCCCTGCTCGATGGAAACGCGCAGGTCGTTTTCGCTGTGAATGATCAGCAGCGGCGTTTCGATGGCGTGCGCGTATGAAATGGGCGATCGCTCCATGTAAAAGTCGGGTTCTTCCTGTGCGGTGAACCCGTACACGAGACGGTGGTTGCTGCCCGCAAGATCGCTGCTGCCACTCATCGAATACAGGTTGTTGGGCGCCGCCTCGGAACAGGCGACGGCGAACCGTTGCGTGTGCCCGACGATCCAGCTGGTCATGTAGCCGCCATAGCTGCCGCCCGTTACCGCCAGGCGCGTCCCGTCGATGAACGGGAACTGCGCGATGGCGCCGTCCGCGCAGGCCATGACATCCTGGTAGTCAAGAATGCCCCTGTGGCGTCCGAGGGCGCGCGCCCATTCCTCACCGTAGCCGGAACTGCCGCGCGGATTGCAGAAGAATACTGCCGAACCGCGCGCGCAGTGGAGTTGGAGTTCGTGGTTGAAACTGTAGCCGAATTGGGCGTAGGGCCCACCGTGAATCTTGAGGACCCCCGAAACCTTGGCCGAGGCGTCGGCAGCGGGCCCCGTCGGTCGCATGAGCCAGCACGGCACGGCGGTTCCATCCGCACTCTCCGCCTCGTACGCCTCCATGTCCGCCAACTCCACCTCATTCAGCCAGGCGTCGTGAAAAGCGGTGAGCCGGACATCCCCGCCCCGTCCCTGCAGGTCATGCAGGTAGAGTTCGGGCGGCCTTTGCGCCGACGACGCGGCGACAACAGCGAACGTTCCGTCTCCGGCGCACGCGTAGGAGTGCACCTGACGGCGTTCTTCACGGTCTCCCTGCACAGCCCCTGACGCGAGATCGACCGCCATGAGCGCCGTGCGTCCCTCGTCTTCGTAAAGAGCATGGATGCGGTCGCCGTCCGGCGACCAGGTCAGCCCATCCGCGCCGGACAGCGTGCGATCGAAATCGGCGTCCAGGGATCTCTGCCCGCCTCCGGCGGACGGCGTCAACCATACATGGCGGTGGCTCGGCATGCTGTCCTTGCGCCCCGTCCCGATGTAGGCCACGGTCAGGCCGTCCGGAGAAAAAACGGGGGAATCGGCCCCACCCCGCGTCTCCGTGATCTGAACCGTTTCTCCAGAGTCAAGCGAAACGACAAAAATGTCGGCGGCAAGGTCGAACTCCCGCTCCGGGTGCCGCGCGGACGCGAATGCGATCCGGGTCCCGTCGCGCGACCACGCGGGACTCGTGTCGTCCCAGTCAGAGCCGCTCACCAACGTGGGCTGTCCACCCTCCAGAGCGAGCACATACACGTGCCGGTTCTTGTCGAAGATGAATCCCCGCCCGTTGAACTTGTAGCGCAGCGTCTCGATCACGCGGACCGCTTCCGTCTTTGCGCCGCCCGCGACAGGCGACGCAAAGGCGGTGGCGGCCGTCAAAGCGAAGCGCAGCCCGTCGGGAGACCACGCGTACTCGCTCACACCGTGCTTGAAGTCCGTCAGTTGGCGCGAATCTCCCCCGTCCGCCGGCAGCACGCAGAGTTGCGCGGGACGCCCCGCGCTCCCGCCCAAAAACGCCAGGTGGCGCCCGTCAGGCGACCACTTGGGGTCGGCAGCGCGAACATCCGCCCTCGTCCACGGTCTCGTGATTGCCGTGTCGCGGTCATGCACCCAGACGCGCGACTCGTAGTCATCCGCCCCCGCGTCCGGACGAATGGCGGCAAAAGCCACGCGACGCCCGTCTGGACTGATCGTCACACCGGTCAGATTAAAGAGACGGTACAAGTCGTCAACCGCTACCGGTCGCTTGGTATTGGACACTGTCGGTCCCCTTTCTCATCCATGATTGGCAAATGGCTCAGCCGATCCACCAATACTGCGGCGAAAGGGCGTTCGTAAACGGATTGCTGCTGGACACGACTCCGTGCACGTTTTTCGCCACTTCGCCCAGCCCCATGGGAACAGGCATCCAGAGATTGGGCAGTTGTCTCGCGGCGAAGACCTGGTACGCGTCCAGCGCCTGTTGCGCCTGTGCGGGCGTCGCGTGCGGCTGGTGCGTTGCGGCGATCAACCTGTCCATTGTGGCGTTGCTGTAGCCGACGAAGTTGTAGCCGCCGGTCGAACTGTACATCCCGCCGCCCGTGGGGTAGGTGCCGCCGTAACTCCAGCCCAGACCCGTCTGGATATTCCACTTCGTCGGCTGATGATGGTACTGCAGCATGGTCGCAAACGGAACCGGCGACAGTTTGACCTGAATGCCCTCGCTTGCCCAGTCCTGCTGCAGGAGTTGCACCATGGCCTGCGTCGTGGTGTTGCCCGCCGGATACTGAACGTTGAAGCTCAGGGACTGGCCGTGGCTATTGACCATCACGCCGCCAGCCTCATGCCAGCCGTTCTTCTCGAGCAGCTTCTTCCCAGCGGCCGGATTGAACGCGTAGAGCGGCTTCTTGAGCGTGGGCGCGAGAAACGTCGCCGGGTGAAGGGGTACGGGCCCCGTTCCCGGAACGCCGAGACCGTTGTACAGATCCTTGATGATGCCGTACTGGTCGATCCCCAGTTGCAATGCCTCGCGCACCGGGAATTGGCGCAGGATGGCGCCGACGGTCGGACTCTTGAAGTTCAGGATCGTGCGGTCCATCGTAAAGGAGTAGCTGGTGAACAACCGGTCGTTTGTCAGCTGCCCCCTGGTGCTGTACATGTAGGAGGGGAGGTAGCCGACCTGCACCGTGCCCGTCTTGAGCGCATTGACCTCTGCTGTGTCGGACGTCTCGGCGGCAAATACAAATTGGTTGAGATACGGCTTGTGCCCATCGTAGCGGTAGTTTGGAACGAACGTCCACGATTGGTTCTGCACGGCCGAGGCAAGCCGGAACGGACCGTCAATGACCTTGAAGAACGACGCATTGTTGCCGTTGGCAGCCAGATAGGAAAGCTCCTGGTCAATGTTCTTCGGGTATTTGTTCCAGGCATGTTCAGGCAACGGCACGAAATCCGCGAGACCGTTGTACAGAAACCACACCTGATTCACGGGCGCTTTTAGCACCACCTGAAACTCATGCGGGTTCAGCACGGTGAACGACTTGATATCGGTCGGCACCCCGCCCGACCCGGCGCCGGCGTACGGCCATGGGGCGGGCGCGTTCGAAGCGGACGCGGCCTGGATGAGTTTCCATGTGAAGGCGACATCCGTTGCCGTCACCGGACTGCCGTTCGACCAGTGCCACTTGGGATTCAGCGCCACGGTGTACACCGTACCCCGGGAGTTCCAGTGCACCGAACTGGCGATACTGCGCCCGTAGTCGATCTGGCCCTTGGGACCGACGTGAAAGAGCCCTTTGTACATGAGCGACGCGGCCCACGCGTCATACAGGCTGTTGTACGCCACGGGACGCAAGGGCAGGTACCAGTTGATGTCGACCAGCGGCCCGAGCGCATCGACAACTGTGCCGCCGCGGTGGACCGCGGTCGTCGCCGCCGCGGCGATACCCTGCGCGGCGCCCTGGCTGATGAGGAGGGAGACGGAGGCGGCAGTGACCAGCAGGCCGGTTCTGCGGAACGCCCGGCCGGATGCATGGCCCTCATGGGCGTCGCCGCGCCGCCTGGCGATCAAATCTTTCCTATTAAACCGATTAAACCGAACCATGATGAGCCCCCTTGGCCAATAAGTTACCTGCTCTATACTTCTCTCTACATGTTATCTTCTATTACCATTCATGTTCGTAAAACGAACTTCGAACACACCATAGACTATAAACAAACTGAGATCTCTGTCAAGAGCCTTTTTTAGGCATACAAAATGCACAGTCGTGACACGTGATCTGCTCTATCGCGGTATGTATCCTCACTTATATGATTCGGCCCACAGAGTCCCTCGCGACAGTCATGCGGAAAGTTGCGCGGGTCCCGACTGAAATACAATTGAAATCTGGAGCGCGTCCGCGAGTCGTCGTCTTCAAGCGAATTTTAATCGGGCAACCGTAGGATCAGACCGACAGTGAGACACGAGAACGGGATTCATGAATCGGCGAGGGGCGAACGGTGCCATGGTGTTTTCCATGAGCGGGAGAATGGGGAAATTCATCAAGCTGGGTCTCGGCGCCACGGTCGCCGGCGCCGCGGTGGCCGCCTATGCGCTGCACGGGCGGGCGCCCGTCAAGGTGATGGCTGCCCAGCAGCCGACGGCCGCGGCAGCAAAATCAGTATATGTCCAGACGGGCACGGCGCGCGTCGGCACGGTGCGCCAGAGCGTACAGTTATCGGGCTATGTGGTGAGTCCGCAGGCGGTTGACCTCGGACCGCGCGTCGCAGGCGTTCTGCGCTCTGTGAACGTCACGGTCGGGCAGCAGGTGAGCGCGGGGGAACTGCTCGCCTCGCTGGTGAACAGCACGCAGGTGGCGGACCTGCAGATTGCGCAAGGGACGCTGGCGGGCGCACAGGGCAAATTGACCCAGGCGCAACAGAGCGCAAACCCCATGAGCGTGGCGATCGCCAAAGACGGCGTGCGGCTCGCCCAGGAAAAACTGGCGGCGCTGCGCGCAGGGCCGCCGCCGACCAAGCTGGCGCAAGGGCGCCAGACGGTGCTCGCGAACAGCCGCGCCCTGGCACAGTTACAGGCGCAGTCCGCGTTCCTTGATTCCGCGCATGGCCCGCAGCAGGTGGCCCTCCTGGACGCGCAAAATGCGCTGGCAAACCTCAAGAGCGGCCAAAGCCCGCTCGCTCTGGCGGTGCAAAACGCCGAGCACGCACTTACGGCGCTGCAAAATGGCACGGCGCCGCAGGCGGTGGCGGTCGCGAGCCAGCAGAGCAGCATGTCGACCGCGAGCGCCAACCTCCAGGCCGCGCAGGGCGCACTGGCGCGGGCACAGGCGGCGACAAGCCCGCAGGGCGTCACGGTCGCCAACGACAAGACCGCTCTGCAGCAGGCGCAGCAAAACGTGACGAGCCTGCAGCAGCAACTGCAGCAGGCGAGCGCCGGGGGCAACGTGACCCAGGCGCAGCAGGCTGCAATCCAGGCGGCGCAAAGCAACGTCGCCGCCGTACAGAGCGCAAACAGCACGCAGGGCCTGGCGGTGGCGAACGACCAGCAGGCCCTGTCGAGCGCCCAGACGGCCCTGGCCGCGCTCCAGGGCCAGCAGCCCGCGGCGTCCTCCACGACGACGGCTCAGGTGACGGTCGCGCAGAACAACCTGACGGCGGCCGAGAGCCCAAACAGTCCGCAGGCCATCACGGTGGCGAACGACAAGGCAACGCTCAGCGCGGCCGAGGCGACACTGAACAGCACTCCCTCGTCATCAACGGGCTACGACGCGGCCGTTTCCGCCGTGACGCAGGCGCAGTACAAACTGGCCGAAGACCAGGCCACGCTGCAGGCCTCCATCCAGAACGCGCAAAACCAGGTGACCATCGCCAACGCCAACGCCGCCCAGCAGTCGGGGAGCGCCCAGACGGGATACCAGTCACAGCTCGCGGCGGCGCAGAACACGGTGGCGCAGGACCAGGCAAAACTCGCGACCGACCAGGCCGCCTGGAGCCAGGCGATCACGCAGGCGCAAAACCAGCTCAACCAGGCGACCGCGGCGGCCCAGACGCAGACGCAAAACGCCTCCTCACAACTGCAAAACCAGATCAGTTCCGCGCAGGAGGCCGTCGTGTCCGCGCAAAACAAGGTGGCGCTCGACCAGGCGAACTGGACCAACGCGATCAGTCAGGCGGAAGACCAGGTGAGCGCGGCGAACGCGGCGGCGCAGCAACTCAATTCCGCGAACCAGGGAAAATTGGCCGAGCTGCGCGCGACTGAGCAACAGGCCGTCCAGACCGCGCAAAACACGCTGGCCACCGCGAAGGTGCAGTACGCGCAGGCTTTGCGCACGGCAGGGCAGGCCGTGCAGACCGCGCAGGCCAACCTGACAACCGCCCGCCAGCGCATGCAGGCCGCGCTGGTCAAGGCCCAGACGGTGCTCTCCGGCAGCAGGCTGGCGCTGTCCGGACTGACGGCGCCGCCGCAGCCGGCCGCCGTGGCGGCCGCGCAAACCGCCATCCAGGCAGCGAACAGCAAGCTGCAACTGCTCCTGCACCCGTACAACGCCGGAACGCTGCAGTCGCTGTCCGGCGCGGTGCGCGTCGCGCAGGGACACGTCACGCTGGCGCGGCAGACGCTCGCCAACACGCAGGTGACAGCCCCCTTCTCCGGGATCGTCACGGGCATCAGCGCGTCGCCCGGGGCGGCGGTCGCGGCGCAAAAGCCCGTCATCAGCCTGATCGGCAACACGCTGGACATTCAGGCAGCGATGAACCAACAGGAGATCGGCCAGGTGCGACCAGGGGACGCGGTGACGTTTACGTTGCCGTTCAACCCTTCCCGCTCGTACGCCGGCACGGTCGCCGCCATCTCGCCGACGGTCGATCCGCAGACGCTGTCGTTCACCGTGACGATTGCGCCGAAGGGAAGAGTCCCGGGCATGGCGGCCGGGGAAACCACATACGCCCATGTCGTGACGCGGTCCGACGCCAATGCCGTGCTCGTGCCGACCGCCGCGATCGTCAGCCAGAACGGCGCGCCGCAGGTCTTCATCGTGCAAAAGGGGCGGGCGGTGCTCAAAAACGTCGCCACCGGGGCCATCCAGGGCTCGTCCACGCAGATCACCTCCGGCGTCACGCCAGGTGAAAAGGTCGTCACCCTCGGCCAGACGTTTCTGTCCCCCGGCGACCGGGTGACGGTCGCCAACGCCATCGCGCACCTGTCCGCGGGCGGCAAGGCGGGGAGCAGGCCACAGTCTGGCGGGAGCGGCCAAACGGGGTCGGCCGCGGGTTCCGCAACAGGGTCCGGCGCGGCGGCCAAGCCGGCGGGAGGGGCGGCCTCCGGAGCTGGCGCGAAGGCGGGTCAAGCCAAGACGTCCGGCAAAACGGCCAAGGCGAAGGCGGGGAAGGGCAAGCACGGCAAAGGAAAGCACCATAAGGGCAAGGGCAAACATCACAAGGGCAAGGGCAAACATCACAAGGGCAAGGGCAAGCATCATAAAGGCAAGGGCAAGCACCGCAAAGGCAAGGGCAAGCACCGCAAGGGCGCACAGACTGGCGCCAAGTCCGGCGCGTCCGGCACGACATCCGGTTCCGCGCCATCCGGCACGACATCCGGGGCGGCGTCCGGCGCCAAGTCCGGCCAATCAGGCTCGAGTGGAGTGAAGGCGCCGTGAACCTGACCGAGATCGCCGTCAAGCGTCCCGTCACGATTCTGATGGTCGTGCTCGGCCTGGCCGTGATGGGCACCATCTCGTACGGCCTGCTGCCCGTGCGCGAATTGCCAAACGTCCACTATCCCTACCTGCAGATCACGGTCAGTGATCCGGGCGCCGATCCCCAGGACGTGCGCCTGAGCGTGACCGATCCCATGGAGAACGCGCTGACGGCGGTCAACGGCATCACCGCGATGACTGCCGTGTCCATGCAGGGCGTCTCCAATGTGACGCTGCAGTTTTCCACCGGCATCAACCTCGGGACAGCCGCGAACGACGTCGCGCAGGCGTTGCACTCCGTCGCGCGCAAACTGCCGTCCACCGCAAGCCTGCCGAGCATCACGGAAACAAATCCGTCCGCCACGCCGATCCTCAGCCTGTCACTGTCAGGCAAACTGAATCAGACGCAGATGTATACACTGGCGCAAAATACCATCACGCCCGCCATAGAAAGTGTTCCCGGGGTCGGCTCGGTCAATGTGCAGGGCGGCCTGATTCCGCAGGTCAATGTACAGGTCCACGAGTCGGCCATGCTGGCGTACGGCGTGACGTTGCCCCAAATTCGGGCTGCGCTCGCCGCACAAAACTCGAATGTGCCGAGCGGCGCCATCAACAACGGTTCACAGACCTACTCCGTGAGCACGAACTCACCATTCGCCTCCGCGCAGGCGCTCGGCAGCGTCGTGATCCCGGTGACCGCGCCAAAGGGAGGAGGCGCCGGCGGAGCCCTGCCCCCGCTCGTGACACTGCAAGGCGGCCTCACTCCGGGCGGCGCGGGAGGAGGCGGCGGCGCTGCAGGAGGCACTGCCGGAGGAGCCGCCGGCGGGACGACGGCGCTGCAAAACACGGCGGGCACGGGCGTCCCGCTGGGCGGCAAGGGCGCCGCGCCGGGCGCGCAGCGATCGATCACGCTGGGGCAGTTGGCGACGATCACGCAGAGCTATGCGCCGCCCACGACGATCAACCGTCTTGACGGCAAGGCGGCCCTTGGCATCTCCGTCTCGGCGCAGAGCAGCGCAAACAGCCTGCAGGTTGAGTCCGGGGTCATCACCGCGCTCAAAGGGCTCAACAAGTCCCTTCCGCCTGGCGTCGCGCTGCACGTCATCGCCGACACCACCGTCTACACGCGGGCAGCGCTGAGCGCCGTACTGCGCGACCTTATCCTCGCCATCGTGCTGGCGTCCCTGGTGCTGTACGTCTTTTTGCGCCGGCTCAGCCACACGCTGATCGTGCTGTGCGCCATTCCCGCCAGCCTTGTCGCCACGTTCACCGTCATGTACGCGTTCGGCTTTTCGCTCGATCTCATGAGCATGCTGGCGCTCTCGCTGTTGATCGGGATTCTCGTGGACGACTCGATCGTCGTGCTGGAGAACATCGACCGTCACCTGACGCTCGGAGCCGATCCAAAGACCGCGGCGGTGCGCGGCCGGATGGAGATCGGGGCCGCGGCCGTCGCCATCACGCTGACGGACGTCGTCGTCTACGTGCCCATCGTCTTCGTGCACGGGACCGTCGGGCAGCTGTTCCGCGAATTTGGCCTGACCGTGGCGGCAGCCACGCTGTTCTCGCTCTTCATCTCCTTTACTCTGACGCCCATGCTGGCGTCGCGCTGGCTGCGCGCCAAGCCGCAACCCGGCGCCGCAGCGCAAGCGCCGTCGGGCGCCATCGGCGCGGCCGACGGCGCCATAACTGCCGGGGACCTCGCCGTTCAGGCCGACGGAGCCTCGGGCCCCGGCGCAACCAGTGAACCTGCCGCGCCGAACTCGACTCCGGAAGCCGCCCCGAACGGGCTCCCCCGCCGCACGCTCGCCGTCCTCTCTCTCTCTCGCTTCGTCTCGCGCGGCGCGGCGCACGTGGGCCGACGGCTGAGGCTGCCCGGCTTCCCCCGGTTTGTCGCGCGAATGCAGGCCGGATACGAGCAGGTCATCCGCCGCGCACTGCGCCACCGCCTGCGCGTCCTTGCGATCGCCGTCTCCGCCGTCGCGGCCAGCGCGCTGTTCATTCCGCTCGGCTGGGTCGGCACCGCATTTGTGCCGCAGGAGAATCCACAGGTGTTCCGCATTGACGCGCAGATGCCGACCGGGACCTCCCTCCCGACCACCGACGCGGCCATGCAGGTGCTCGCGCACAAGATCAAGCGGATCCCGGGCATCCAGGCGGTCTTTGCCACCGCCGGCCAATCCCTGTCCGGCGTGACCGCCACCAATGACGCGGTGCTGACGGTCGTGCGCAGCGCCAAAGGGCTGCAGAACCCGACCGCCAGCCGCGCCGGCGGCCGCGCCGGAAAACGCGGCAAGAAAGGGAAGCGGGGAAAAGGCGGAAGACTGCGCGCCGGCGCGGGCAGCAAGGCCGGAGCGGCGTCCGGGAACACGTCCGGAGCCGGGGCAGGGGGCGGCAAGAAGGGGCGCAAAGGCAAGGGCGGCAAGAAGGGGCTGTTCCCGTCAAACGGCATCACGCTCGGTTCGTTTCAATCAGCCCCGCTGCCGGCGATCACCCCTCTCCTGTCGCGCATTGACACGATCGCCAAAACTGTGCCCGGCCTGCAGATCCAGACCAACGTCCCCGATCCGCTGGTCGTCAGCGGCAGCGCGCCCGTCACGGTGGTCATTTCCGGGCCGAACACGACCGTGCTGCAGGCGCTCGCCCTGCAGGTACAGGGCGCGCTGGCGAACATTCCCGACCTGACGAACGTGCAGAACCTCACGGGCGCGAACCTGCCGGTCTGGACCATTCACGTCAATAACCAGACGGCCGCGGCATACGGCGTCAACGCGTTGCTGATCGGCCAGTCCGCGCAAGCCGCGATCGGCGGCGCGGTGGCGTCCACACTGCAATCCGCGAGCGGAGGCACGCAGACCAACATCGTCGTCAGCCTGCAAAACGGCAACCGCATGACACCGGCGCAGATGGACCAGATTCCCATTGCGCGGCGCGGATCGCAGATGGTCACGCTCGGCGAAGTGGCGTCCATCTCGCTCACGCCCGGCCCCGTGTCGCTCAGCGAGAGCAACCGGCAACTGACGGCCGTCGTCGCGGCCGGGACGACCAACCCCGCGCTCGGCACTGTCGCGCAGCAGGTGAACGGCGCACTCGCCGGCCTGAACCTGCCGCCGGGATACAGTGTCTCGCTCGGAGGGCAGATTGCGCAGCAGACACAGGCGTTCGGACCTCTGCTGCAGGCGTTCGCGCTGTCCGTCATCATGGTCTACATGCTGATGGCCGCGCTGTACGAGTCGCTGGTCATGCCGCTTGTCGTCCTGTTCTCCTTGCCCATGGCGACGGTAGGCGCGTTCCTCGGCCTGCTGCTGACCGGGCAGACGCTCAATATCTTCTCGTTCATGGCCATGATCATGCTGATGGGGCTGGTCGCGAAAAACGCGATCCTGCTGGTCGACTACACCGGGCAACTCGTCCGCAAGGGCATGCCGCGCGGCGAGGCGCTCGTGCAGGCCGGCAAGACCCGGTTGCGCCCCATCGTGATGACAACCGCCACCATGGTCTTCTCCATGATCCCGCTCGCGCTGCGCACCGGCGTCGGGTCGTCCGACCGCATCCCGATCGCCGTCGTGCTGATCGGCGGCCTGACAACCTCGACCCTGCTGACACTGATCGTCGTGCCGGTCCTGTACACCTACTTTGACGACCTGCGGCAGTGGCTGGCGCGCATCCGCGCGAAGCGGACGCACGCGACCGCGACCGTCGCGGCCGACGCGCGGGGGGCTTCGCAATGAACGTGACGCGCATTGCCATCCGGCGGCCGATCGCGATGCTGATGTTCCTGCTCGCCATCGTGATCCTCGGCGTCGCGGCGTACGTCCAGCTTCCCGTGCGACGCCTGCCGAGCGTGAATTTTCCGCACATCACCGTGGTTGTGTCCGACCCCGGCGCAAGCTCTGGCACCGTGCGCACCGCGCTGCTCGACCCGGTGGAAAACGCCCTGACCAAGGTAAACGGCATCGAGACGATGACGGGCACGGCGCGCACGGGCAACGCGCGCATCGGACTGCGCTTTCCCGGAGGTACAAACGTCAACCAGGTAGCCGTACAGGTCGCCAATGTCGTAAACCAGGTCGCGGGAACACTCCCGGCGGGGACGCTGCCGCCGCTGATTCTCAAGGCGGATCCAAACGCCCTGCCGGTGATGAACGTCGCGCTCTACGGGACGGAGAGCCAGTCCACACTGTACAATATCGCCAGCCAGACGGTCGGCCCCGCTCTGACGACCGTTCCCGGCGTGGCGGCGGTCAATATGATCGGCGGCCGGGCGCAGCAGGTCAACGTCACTCTCCGCGCGCAGACGCTTGAGCAGTACGGCCTGACCATGAAGCAGGTCGGCGCGGCCATCGCCAAGCAAAACAGCGCCGCCCCCGCCGGTCTCGTGCAGCAGGGAAACCAGTCGAACCCCGTCCAGGTGAGCGGCCAGGCGGAGAGCCTGGCCCAATTGGGCAACATGCCGATCGCCGCGCGCGGCCGCACGATTCCGCTGTCCGACCTGGGCGCGATTTCACGCGGCTACCCGCCGGTCACGACGCTCAGCCGCCTCAACGGCAACACGGCGATCGGCTTCGTGATCAGCGTCCAGTCCAATGCGAACACGCTGCAGACCGCGCAGGGCGTGCGCACGGCGATTGCCAACCTGCAGTCCAATCTGCCCAAAGGCGTCCACCTGCTCATCACGGGCGACATCACGACCTACACCCGCCAAGCGATGACCGCCACGCAGGCCGACCTGTTTCTCGCCATTCTCGCGGCCGGGGTGATGATCCTCGTCTGGCTTCACCGCCTGCGCATGACGGCCGTGGTGTTGCTCACGATCCCGGCCACCCTGTGCGCCACCTTCCTCGCGATGTACGCCGCCGGCTTCTCGATTGACATGATCAGCCTGATGGCCCTGAGCCTGTTGATCGGCATTCTCGTCGACGACGCGATCGTGGTGCTGGAAAACATCGACCGCAGGCGCTCGGGGGGCCTCGCTCCGGCAGACGCCGCCTTCGCCGGGCGCATGGAAATCGCCGGCGCGGCCGTCGCCATCACGCTCACCGACGTGGTCGTGTACGCGCCCGTGGCGTTCATGCAGGGCAATATTGGCCAGCTGTTCCGCGAGTTCGGCCTGACGATCGTCTTCGCGTCGCTCTTCTCGCTGTTCGTCTCGTTCACGCTCACACCCCTGCTTGCGGCGCATTTCGTGTGGCGCGGCAAGCATCCGGACCACCGTTCGCGCTTCGCCGTCTGGTGGGACGACCGGTTCATGCGCGTGCGCGACGCCTACGAGCGGGCCCTGCGCTTTTCCCTGCGCCACGCACTGCTGGTGTTTGGCGCCGCCGCGGTCGTGTTCGCGTTCGACCTGACGGCCCTGCACCAAGGCTGGGTGCCGACGACATACACGCCAAAGCAGAATTCATCGGTGCTGTTTGTCAACGCCAAACTGCCGACAGGCACCAGCATCGCGACGACCGACTGGGCCATGACCCAGTTCTCCACGCGGCTCCAGCACCTGCCGGGCGTCAGCGCCGTGTTCTCGACCACCGGCTTTGGCAATGGCTCGCTGACGGCGCAGAATATTGGCCGCCTGACGGTCGACCTGACGCCGGGCGCCAGCGTGTTCAATATTGAACCGCAGGTCCAGGCCATTGCCCTGCAGATTCCCGGGCTGAAGATCCAGACCAACCTGCCCAATGCGCTGGTGAGCGGCGGCGGCGCCGGCGGCGGATCGCTGTCCGTCGTGCTGCGCGGACCGTCGATGGGCATGCTGCAGACACTGTCTACGGAGATCATGAACAGACTTGCGCAGGTGCACGGGTTGCAGAATCTGGCCAGCACCGCGCAGAGCACACAGCCGACGCTGTCGCTGCAGGTCAACCCTGCGGCGGTCAGCGCCTACGGCCTGACGGGCCGCACGGTTGGCCAGGCGATTCGCGGAGCGCTGCAGGGCATGACGGTGTCGCAGTACCGCCCGAACCCGAACGCCGTCTCCGAGCCGATCGTGCTGCAACTCGCGATCGGCGGGGCGGGCGGAGGCTCCGGCGCTGCCGGCGGGGGAGTTGGCGCGCCCGGCGGCGGCTCCGGCGCTGCGGGCGGGGGCTCCGGCGGGCCGGTCACGATTGGCGGCAACGGTCTGTCATCCGGACGCCTGCTGTCGATTCCGATTGCGACGTCCGGCGGTGTGCCCGTGACGCTCTCGCAGGTGGCCGGTATGGTCCTGACGGGGTCGCCGGCCAAGGAACAGGAGTACAACCGCGAATTGTCCGTGCAGATCACGGCCAACACGGGAGGCCTGCCTTTGGGCACCGTCGCCAAGGAAGCAAAGGCGCAAATCGGCAAGTTGACCATGCCCGCAGGCTACTCCTTCCAGTTCAACGGCGCCATCAAACAAAAATCACGCGCCTTCGGACCTCTGTCCGCGGCGCTCAAATTGTCCATCCTGCTCATCTACATGCTGTTGGCGGCACTGTATGAAAGTTTCCTCGACCCGCTGGCGGTGATTATCACGCTGCCCCTCGCCATGACCGGGTCGCTGCTTGGCCTGCTCGCAACCGGCGTGCCGTTTAGCCTCTACGCCTTCATCGCCATGATCATGCTGACGGGCCTGGTGGCCAAGAATGCGATCCTGCTGATCGACTACGCAAAACGCGCCGTGCGCGACCGCGGGCTGGTAATGACAGAGGCACTCGTGGAAGCTGGTCGCACGCGGCTGCGACCGATTCTTATGACGACCGGCACGATCACGCTCGCCATGTTCCCGCTGACGCTGCCGCTCGGCGCCGGAGCTTCGCAGCGCATGCCGATGGCCATTGTCTTGATTGGCGGCATGCTCATGGGCACGGTCCTGACGCTCGTGATTCTCCCGGTCATCTACAGCAAGCTCTATGAGGCCAAGTCCTGGCTCACACGCAGGCTGTCCCCGCGCGTCGCCCGCCTGCGCCGCGCTCACAGCGCCGAGTAGGCGCGGGTGGCGCGGGTGGCGCGGGTGGCGCGGGTGGCGCGGGCGGCGCGGGTGGCGCGAGTGGCGCTAGGCATATGCGCTGAAATTGGTGCCAATCCCCCAAAGACTCTGTGATTCTGACCGCATTAGCACCTAAAATCGTGGCTACCCGGAAAATAGGTCTGTACCAGCCGTCGGGTCTGTGCCAGCCGCCCGTATCCCTTTGCTCCTGCTCAGACAGCGCGGCTGCGCCGCACAACTCGCGACGAGCAAAGGGACACGGGCGACCCAGCAAGCCTTCGTCCTGCCGCTGGCCCATTGCTGGCTTGGCGTGCGACCGTGACGCGGAGAATTTTCATCCTCCGCCCCCGGCGCACCCGCGCCATGGGGGTCTACCCGGAAAATACGAGCTCACCTGTACTGCGCCATCTGCGGCGCCCAGTTGAGTCGCATTTTCATGATCCGCTCTCGTGCGGTTGCGCTGCACATGGCGGTCTACCGATCAAATAGGCATAATAACATCCTCTAATATGGAATTATTTAGGCTTCTTATGCACAATTTCGATATCTATTCGATCTGCCACGCCGACGCCCCCATACCTCCTACGCCGCACTCCCCCCATCGCCTCATGCCGCCTTGTGCTGCCTCGTTACACTGCCTTCCCATCTTCCCATCTTCCCATCTTCCCATCTTCCTGCCGCTACACAAAGACCAGCGTGCAGACCTGAGGGTGGGATGGCCCCGGATCTGCACGCTGGCACCGTTTGAAATGTATTTGCTTTGCCTTGCACTTTCCTTCACAGGTACGGTCAACAAACCTCAACCGTCCCCGTCTGTCCGTCCGTCTGTCCGTCTGTCACCCAGTTCCAGGCGCCTTACTTCTTGACGACCAGGCGGACCATTTCCTTGTCGAGGACGGCAACCGTTGGCTTGTGCTTCTTGGCCGTCTTCAGACGATAGTCCACAAGATCGCGCACCAGAACCGCTTCCGTAATGTGCTTGGCGGCGGCCATCTTGACGAGCGACTCGCCTTTGCGGCGCTGCTTCAGGACCAATGCCGGTTTCGTGTGCAGAATCGCCGCGACCTCCTTGAGGAGTTTGCCCGACAACGCCCGCTTGTGTTTCACCGCGAGATCCTTGTTGGCAATCGCGGCGGCCAGCGACGCGTACGCCTGCTTCTCAAGCACGACCGCCTTCGCCGTCGTCAGATGATGCGCCTTGATTTCAGCCGCCGCGTTATCGCGGACAAGCGCGCCGATTTCCCCGACCAATCTCGCGCGCACGATCTTGTGCTCCGCCGCCATCTGCAGCAGCGTCTCATGGTGCTTCAGGTCAAGCGCCACCGTTTTCGTCGACACATGCAGGAATGTGGCAAATTGCGGACTTCGCACCACCTTGAGCACCACGGTCGGCACCTGCGGCGGCTTGTGCGCCACGGGCTTCGCCGCGGTTGCCGCGAGGGCGCCGGTCGCACCAAACGGCGCGAGCAACAAAGCCGCGAGCGCCGTGCTGGCACCAAGCCGCTTCACTTTCTGAACTGCGCTTCCCACGCTCTTCTCCCCCTCCATACTGCTACTCCCATTCGACTATAGAGAGACATTGTCAAAATTCGCTTGAAACAGACGCAGTTGCAAAGGACTTTGCGCGACCCTGGTCGGGCGCTCTTCCGCGAAAACTCCACAGCCGTCGGCGATCCCGGCACTCCACAGAAACTCTGCACCGACTCCGCGGTCGACGGCGACCCGAGCATCGCGCCATTGCGCCGCCACGCCAGTTTCCGCTCACCCCGAGGTTGTAACCTTGGCCGTGTCTCGTCTTCTAGGGGAACTGTGAAATTCGATCGGCCCGTCGCAGGTCTGTCCATATATAGCGTTTCACTAAAGCCTCAAACGCTATATATGTCCTTTTGGGATTTTGCTCCGGACTTTTTCACAGTTCCCCTAGGGGACATGTGATAAAGTCCCCTGAACAGGCGCAGGCACTCCAGATATAGCGTTCGAGGCTTCACACGGACGCTAAATGTACCGTCACACGCCTCCCGTAATTTGGTTTATCACACGTCCCCCAGGACGGTCAACCGCCGCGGCCAACAGGGTGTCTGCCGGAGACCTACGCACAGAGTCGCCTGAACCCACAAATAGCCATTCTCCCCGATCGAGAATCAGACGGAACTATGCCCAATTTTTAGTCTGTCAATAGTTTTGTGGAAACTAGCTGACCCAAATGGTTCTGGCCGTTTGCTCGCGTTTGGCTGAGTGGCATCCCGGAGATGGTCGTGTATTCGTCATTTGCAGCACTTTTGCCGGCGTCGCGTGTGGAATAATCCCTCTTGCCTTGGACACACCGAATTATCTGCGGAGCTTGATTCCGAATTCAGCCTCCAACCCCTTGAACCCCTCACGCGTGACACGAACCGCTCTTCCACCCGGAATACGAGAAATCCACTCCAGATCAAACAACCGTCCAGTCACCGCAGCGCCCAGACTGCCAGCCAAATGGTGCCTGCGCTCACTCCAGTCAAGACATTGACGGGCAAAGTGCCTCCGCGTCTTTTGCAAGTCTTCTACCGGCACGCCAAAATTCCTGATCCGCGCAAGCCCCTCCTGGCTCAAAGAAAAATCTCGCCCCGATTCCTCAATGACCCCCAGCGAGATCAATCTGTCCGTCAAAGCGACGCCCACTTCTCCTGCGATGTGGTCATAACAGGTCCGGGCAAATCGCAGTGTTTTGGATTGATCTGATTCTCGCAGAGAGCGAATCTTCTTTGGGAGTGCGATGGCGTTGAGTGCTTCAAGCGCCTGTCCAACCTCTGCGTTTGCCAACCGATAGTAACGATGGCGACCGCAGAATTCATGAACCAGAAGCCCACCCTCCACCATCTTCGCAAGATGTGAACTGGCTGTTTGCGGAGTAATGCGGGCAACTCTGGCCAGCTCACCGGCGGGCAGGGCCTCCCCGCCAAGAAGATTCATCAGCATGGCTGCACGCGACGGGTCCCCAATGAGTGATGCCACGCCCACGATGTTTGGGTTGGATTCCAAGTGCCTTTGCCTCCCTTTTTGCACAGGTTCTCTCAGTGAATCCACACTTCGGCGTTTATCAAAGTAGTGCCGACCTACACTGTTCCCGGGGGTAATTGAGTCGGCTGATTGGTGGCAAGCGTCGACTACAGACATTGTACTACAACGACTATTCGATGTCGGTCGAATGTTTACCGGCCTACAATGACGAATGTAAAACAGCCTATGACATCACAGAAAGGCGGATTGTCATGAAGAACAATAGCGCTGCGTCGTTTTGGTTAGTTGGATACTTGCTCACACTCTTGATGGTTGGGACAAACCTGCCTTCCCCATTGTACGGCGTCTATCAACATGATTGGGGATTCTCGTCTGGTATCCTGACCCTCGTATTCGCAGTATATGCCCTGATGATTATTCCCTCGTTGTTGTTGTTCGGACAATTGTCAGACCGTTTTGGCCGAAAGAAGATCCTTGTCCC
>JAKACX010000027.1 GCA_021821055.1 Bacillota bacterium | reverse complement strand
GACATGCCGATCGGGCCAATTTCCACCCATACGCTCGGCGCTGATTCGCCCTCGATCCGCTTGTGGTAGACAAGCCGGAAGTAAACCAGCGCGCTGACCATGAGAAAGAGAAACAGTGTCATGCCGAACATCGCCAGGATCACCGAGGTCACCGCAAACTGCGCTCCGGTCGAGCCCCAGTAGGGAATGAGATTGGCGCCTGTGGCGGCCGCGACGATCGGCGGCACGACAGGAATCAGCCAACTCGCAAGCGCGTCTTTCGTCGTCACCTCATGCACAGTGAACAGCAGGTACGGCACGACGAATACGGTGAACAGCGACACGATCGTTCCGATCACCCAGATGACCTGGCTGGTGACGATGGCTGCGTGCGCCGAAAACAGGTGCTGCCCGATGAGAAAGTAGTCGTTGCCCACCACATTTATGGCCATCGCCAGCGCGCCGTAGAACAGCGCCCTGTGCGGATGCCTGAAGTCATCCAGGGCTTCGCGCGTGTGCCGCACCCAGCGCGTCAGCCAATAGCCGAGACTGACCGCAAACCAGACGTTGAGCACGACGAACAGGATGACGCCAATCGTCTTTTGCAGCGGAAAGGGGACTGGCGAAACGTATGTCAGGGCGGCCACGATGCCGATTCCCATGACGGTGGTGAACCAATTGGTGCCGAACTGTTTTGCCACTGGCATACCGGACGCCTCCTCGAAAGTTCTCGTGAGGTCATTGTATGACCAGAGCGATAATAAGTAAAATAGGTATTTTACATGGATTTAATAAGTTATGATCTATGTACGCCGGGGGCGGTGGTGATCCAAGTCCCGCTTCCCCGCCGCAAACACGGCCGCGGCATGGACCTGTCACGCCTCGCGCGGTACGTCCATACCGCGGTTGAACGCCAGGGACACGGCGTTGGCCAGAAGGACCGCCATGGTGACGTAAAACACGTTGCGGATGCCAAAACCGGCCGCGACGGTGCTCCCGATGAGCGGGCCGATCAGGTTGCCGAGAAACAGCGACGCCGAGTTGAAGCCGAACGCCGTTGCCAGCATGTGCGGCGGCGCGAGCTTTTTCACCAAGACATTGAGCGACGGAATCATGCCGCCGATGAAAAGCCCGAGCGCAAAGCGGCCGATGAGCAGTTCCGGGATGTCGTTTGCCAGCGCCTGCGGCAGATAGGACGCGGCCGCCAGCGCAAGGGCCGCCATGAGTATGCGGCGCTGGCCAAAGCGATCCCCGAGACGGCCGAGGGTGGGCGCCCCGACAAGATTGGCGACGCCCGTCGTGGCGACGACCAGTCCCGCGACAAACGCGATATGGCGGCCGCTGTACAGCGTCTTGGCATAGATGGTGACGATCGGTTCAATGCTCATGACGCCCACCTGCGTGACGGTGGACGCGATGAACACGGGCAACAGGACGCGCAACTGCTTCCAGTCCCCGCGGTTGCCCTGGCCTTTTTTCCTGTTCGCCGCCGGGTCTTCATGAACAAAAAACATCACGATCAGGCTGGCCATGCACAGCAGAATTCCGGTCGCGATAAAGACGCCGCGGTAGCTGATCGACTCCACGAGCACCCCGCCGACCAGCGGACCGATCAGCGATCCTGCAATCGCCCCGGTCTGCAGTGTGCCCAATGCCCGTCCCCCGTACTCGTCCGGCGTGACAGACGCGAGCAACGACGCCGCCATGGAGATGAAGCCCGAGAACACGCCGTTGACAAGCCGCAGCACCAACAGTTGCCACGGCGCGACGACAAACCCCATCAGGGCCGTCACGACGCCCATGCCAAAGCCGGCGCGCAGCAGCATGATCTTGCGGCCGCGGCGGTCCGCAACCGCACCCCAGATCGGCTGAAAGAGAAAGGATGTGATGAACTGGACAGCGAAGATCCAGCCCGACCACTGTTCCACGGCGGGCAGGGAATGCACGCCGAGCGTTTCGATATACAGCGGCAAGAAAGGAATCACGAGATTCATTCCGGCGGTAATGCAGAAGTTTGCTCCCCACAGGATCCACATAGTCCGCTTCCAGTTCAATGACACCAGGCTCCAGTATGAGACCGTGCAGACACGGTTACTTTAGACCTACCATGCGGCTCACCTCGTCCAGGCGGTGCAGTTCGTCTTCCGTCAGATCCAGTTGCATGGCAAGCGCGTTTTCCTTTGCCTGCTCCGGTGTGCGCGCTCCCGCCACGGCAAAGACCGCACGGCCGTGAAAGCGGATGACCCAGGCCAGGGCGACCTGTCCCGGGGTTGCCTCGTACCTGGCGGCGACCTGCGCCAGCAGGTCGATCAGGGGACGCGTGCGCGACAGGGCGTCGGATGAAAAGGCGCGCTGCACCCGTCCCGCGGCCACCCCGTGGTACTTGCCCGTCAACAGTCCCTGGCCGAGCGGCGAATACGCGATGATGGATATCCCCAGCTTGCGCGCCGTCTCGAGAACGCCCCGCCGTTCAACGCGGCGGTCCAGCAGGCTGTACCGGACCTGATTGGACGCCAGATGAAGTCCGTATTCCTGCATGACCTCCTCCGAGGCGCGCAACTGGCAGGCGGAGAAATTGCTCACCCCGGGAACGGCGATGCGCCGTTCGAAGACGAGTTGGCACAGCACCTGCATCTGCGTGCGCAGCGTTGAAAAGGCGTATGGGTGGTGAATCTGGTATAGGCTCACACGATAAGGCCGCAGGTATTCTTCGCGTTGCCCCAATGTATGGGCAATCGACTCTGCCCCCCGGAACAGGGGCCACCACTTGGTCGCCACCACCACGTCCGAAGGATCCGCGTCCGCCGCCTCCAACGCCATGGCAAGCGAGCGTTCGGAATCGCCCCTGCCGTAGGTTTCGGCCGTTTCGAACCAGTTGATTCCGTGGTCCAGACTGGCCCGCACAATTTCGACCACTCCGGCCTGCGAAATGGTCGGCCAATATCGGCCGACCACTCCCGCTCCCCGGCTGAATTGCCAACCGCCAAGGCCAATGGGCGACACCGCGATGTCCGTGTGCCCAAGCCCGCGCAACTCCATCAAGAGAATGAAACCATCTTGCCTGTTCGGGCCGACTCGTAAATGGCTTCCAGAATCTCGGTCACGACGAGCGCCTCTTGCGGTTTGACGACAGGCTCCGTATCGTTGCGCACGGCTTCAATCCACAACCGCGCCTCGGTTGTGGCCGGATCTTCCCGTTCACCGTCGAAAAAGTCCACGCCGCCCGCGCCAAGCTCGATCTTGTTCGTGAACAGCTTGCTGAAATTCTCGCCGTTGAGCCGCAGGCCGTCGCGCATGTCGGCGCCGCCTTCGGTGCCGGAAAGCGAACATTTCGCTTCGCCGATGTCCAGCGTATTCAACGCCCAACTCGATTCCAGCACAATGGACGCCCCGTTCTCCATCACGATAAATCCGAACGCGGAATCCTCCACCGTGAATTTCGCCGGATCCCAGGGCCCCCACGCGTTTGCCGCGTTCTCTTTGTGGCCAAGTTTATGGTACACCGTACCCAGCACCGACTTTGGCTTATAATTGTCCATCATCCACAGGACAAGGTCAAGCGCATGCGTCCCGATGTCGATCAGCGGGCCGCCGCCCTGCTTCTCTTCGTCGAGGAACACGCCCCAGGTGGGCACGGCGCGGCGCCTGATCGCGTGCCCCTTGGCAAAATAGATCTCTCCCAGATCCCCGCGCGCGCACACCTTGTGCAGGTACTGGCTGTCCGGGCGGAATCGGTTCTGGTAGCCGACGGTCAGTTTCTTGCCCGTCCGTTGGGCCGCTTCCACCATGCGCCGCGCGCCTTCCGAGGTCTTCGCCATCGGTTTCTCGCACATGACATGCTTGCCCGCTTCAAGCGCGGCCACCGTGATGTCCGCGTGCGAGTCGTTCGGCGTCAGAACGTGGACAATATCGATCGAGCCGTCCTCAAGCAGGCGGCGGTAGTCTTCATGAACCGCCGCGCCCTCCACCCCATATTTGGCCGCTGCTTCGCGGGCCCGCTCCGGAACGATATCGCAAAAGGCAACCAACTCGATGCCCTTCACTCTGGCGAGACTCGGCAGGTGTTTGCCTGTCGCGATTCCGCCACATCCGACAATGCCGATGCGCAGTATTTCCGACATCTTGATCCTCCCTTATGTACAGGCTGCCTACATGATACCACCTGTGTCGCGCACATCTCATCCCGCGCGTCACTTTTTCTGTCGCATCTGCGCCCATTTGCCCAGTGACACGCCCTGCGGTACTCTGTTAGGGCATGAAGAGAATGGAGGACGACCATGGCAGAGCCCGCTCAAACAATCGAAGGATGGTATGCGCTGCACGACTTTCGCTCGATCGACTGGAACAGCTGGAAAACGGCCGACAGGCAACGCCAGGCGCTTGATGAATGGTCCAGCCTGTGCGCCGCCTGGGAGGCGGAGGCGGCGGCAGGCGAAGGGTCGTTCGCCGTGTACACCATCGCCGGCAGCAAAGCAGACTTTCTGCTCCTGCACTTTCGCCCGACGCTCGCCGACCTGATCGAGTGCAAGGCCCGCTTTGACAGCACGACACTCGCCGATCACACGGCCAAGGCCTATTCCTACGTCTCCATCGTGGAACTCAGCGCGTACCTCGCGCGCGGGGGCGCCAACCCGGCAGACGACCCCCGCCTTGCCGCCCGTCTGTTTCCCACGCCTCCCGAGAAGGGAGCCGTCTGCTTCTATCCGATGAACAAGCGCCGCTCCGGCAACGACAACTGGTACTCGCTCCCGATGGAAGAGCGCCAGGCCTTGATGGCCAGCCACGGCCAGATCGGCCGCAAGTACGCCGGCGTCGTCACCCAGGTCATCACCGGTTCCGTGGGGTTTGACGACTGGGAGTGGGGCGTCACGCTGTTTGCGGACGACCCGCTCCAGTTCAAGAAACTGATTTACGAGATGCGGTTCGATGAAGTGAGCGCGCGGTTCGCCGAATTCGGACCGTTCTATGTAGGGCAGCGCGTTGCTCCGGGCGGAACGGCGGACCTGTTCACCCTCAGACGCGCGTGACGGCGTGCTTGACGGCATACGTGACGGGCCACACTGCCGCACGCCTCAATAGCCACGGTACGTGGACTGGCTGCTGATTCCCGGGATCTTCCATGGCGCCCCATAGTCCGCCTGGATGTACCGAATGGCCGCCGCCGCGTTGTCCGTCGGGTTCCAGATGTCGGTGTAGCCCGGGAGTGCATAGCGCTGGAACGTGGCCGGCAGCATCTGCATCAGCCCCGTGGCGTGCTCGCCATCCACCGCCACGGGGCTGACGGCCGAAGGATTGCCGCTGCTTTCGTAGTTCGCGATCAACTCCAGCCACGGCACCCAACTTGATCCAACGCCAGTCAGACGCGCCGCGTCGGTGAGTTCCACCCGCACCTGCCCCGCCGACGGCGCCGACGGCGGAGGGGTCGGCGAAGGCGCAGAAGACGATGGCGCATTGGCGCCCTTCACACTCTCCGCGCCCTTCGCTTTTTCGGCCGCCTGCCGCGCCGCCGCGGCGGCCGCTGCCGCCGCCGCGGCTCTTGCCTGCGCCTGCTCCACGGCCGAGATCTCCGAGGCAAGCCGCTGCATCGCCTGAATCGTCCCGGCGCGCAAAGAGGTCGTCGCATTCTTTTGCGCCGCCACGTGCGCCATCATCTGCTGTTCCGCCGCCTGCTGCGAACTGACGTCCGCCGTCAACAACTCCACACGGCGCTTCGCCACGAAGGCCAGGTGTTCTTCCCGCACGGACCGCCGCGCAATCCGGCGAGCGGCGCGCAGGATCGCGAAGTCCTGGCGGATGAGCTCCTGCTGCCGCTGCATGAGCGCCTGCATCGCGACAGCGCGGTAGAGGAGATCGGAGAAACTCTTCGCCTGAAACAGGACCTGCACGAACGGAACGTTGCCGTGCTCGTACCAGAAGACCAATTGACCCCGCAACTGGCCGCGCGCAACCTGCGCTGCCCGATTGTCGCGCCCTTCTGCCGCGCGGTCCGCAGCCACGGCGGCGGTGGCGCGCTGCTGGGCCGCCTGGGCGTACAACTGGCGCGAGCGCAGGCGCGACAGCCTGCGCTCCGTGAGATAGATTGCCTGTGAAACAGCCGTCTCCTGACCGGCCAGCGACTTGATCCGGCCGGTCAGGGCCCGTGAATGCGCCCGGTCGTTGGCATACGCGCTCTTCAGCGCTCCAAGAGGCGGCGCTCCGCGGGCAAGCGCTGACACCGGCCCGCCGACGGCAAGCAGCCCTCCGAGGCCGATGCAGGCCAGCCACCGCAACCCCCTGCGGCGCAAGCCTGATCGATGAGATGCTGACAGACGGCCCGTGCGCAGCGAGCTGCGCTCCGGGCGAGCGGACGAAAAGGCGCACGCGCCACACGGGGAGGCCGCCCCCGGCGCCCCAAGCCAAGTCTCACACAAAGCCTTGCACGGAACTTGTCTCATGGCTGCATTGTATCATACCCGGCTTGCGCCTGAGGGCGGGTACTGAACCCGGTCTCCGGTCCGATCCGGCGACCCGCGCGGCCCTGATAGAGTCTGGAGAAGCAATGCCAACGTCCGCGCGGCAAAGGAGTCCGGCCATGGAACCGATCTACGATGTGCAAAACGTCGTGAAAGTGTACAAGAAGGGCAAGAAAACGGCGAACGACGGCGTCACCCTGACGCTGCAGCCCGGCGAGATTCTGGGCTTGCTCGGCCCGAACGGCGCGGGCAAGACGACCCTGGTCAAACAGATGGTCGCCCAACTCCGTCCCACCAGAGGCCAGATCCGGATGAACGGCGTCGACATCGCGGGACGCGGCAAACAAGTCGCGCGTGGGGTCGCGTACTACTCCCAGGAACCCAAGGCCATGGCCGCCCTGACTCCGATGGAGGCCATTGCCCTTACAGCGCGCTTGCGCGGCCTCCCTGCGGAACGGGCGCAGCGCGAGGCCGTCGGCTGGCTCGAACGGATGGGCCTCGCGGCCGACGCCAACCGCCGCCTCAATCGCCTGTCCGGCGGACAGCGCCGGCTGGCGGGAATCGCCGCCGCACTGGTGGGCGACCAGGGCGTCTTTATTCTCGACGAGCCGACCAACGAACTGGATCCCGTCAAACGCAAACTGGTGTGGGACCTGGTGCGTGATCGCCACCGCGCACCACCTCCACTTTGGCGGAGAGGAGGAGTCGGGCAATCAAGCGTGAATCGATCACGCAGCCCGAAGCGCACCCGGCGCCCGCAGCATCGCTTCAGGCGCCCCGCGGAGCCGTCGCAGCGGTGCGCCGCATGGCCGTGGAACTGTGGATCCTGGTCCGCATTGAATGGGCGGACGTCCGCGATTCCTCGGTCTGGGTCATACTCATCGCCTCGCTGTTCCCGCTTTCCACCCTTCTGTTTCTCAAGTTGTTCACTGTCAATCCAACGCACGCCGCCATGGTGCGCCTGATCACATCTCCCCGGTCCCGCCCGCCGGGCGGGCCGATTGCGGCTTGTCCGGCCACCGTCGGCGTGTTACACTCGCAGTGAAGCAAGTGCTGTTCCATACGGACTGATGGCCGTCTTTCGCATATACAGGAGAGAATTACAGTGGGCACCTATACTATCGATTGTTCATGGTATGCAGGCAACACCGTGTATGTCGGCAACACCGTGAAGCCTTCATCGTACAACCTCCCGCCGTCCTCGCGGGGCGCCCCAACGGACGCCGTATGGTGATGCCTCTTTCGGCGCCGACGCTGCAGCATGGGCCAGCATCCCGCCACCGTCTCGGCCAAACGCAACTGCGCGTGACGCTCCCGTGGTGGTTGCAGCACCTCGCCCGCACGCAGGGAGTCGCCGTGATGGCGGCGCTGGTCGCGCTCGGCCTGTTCTCCGCGACCGCCTACACGAATCCGCCCGTGACCAACCGCCGGGTCCTGCAACTGAGCAGTGCCGCGGAAGGCGCGGCGCTCTCCGGCGACAAGGCGGGCGGCGCCACGGCCTCGACGACGCTGCTGCGCGCGCCTGCGCTCGAGCAGTTGCCGGACTACTACAACGGCTGCGAAATCACGAGCCTCGCCATGCTGCTGCGTTTCATCGGCCGCCCCGCGTCGCTGGCGCAGCTCGCGGCAAGCGTTGTGCGCGATCCACAGCCGCTCGTGGTCGGGCAGGATGGCGCGATCGTCAGTTGGGGCAATCCGAACGACGGATTCGTCGGCAGCGTCAGCGGCCGCTCTCCTGGCTACGGCGTCTACCACGGACCCATCGCCCGCCTGCTCGACAAATACGCTCCGGGCCAGGCTGTCGATCTCACCGGCGGCAGCTTCGCCGCGCTGCTCGCGACCGTCGCCTCCGGCCGGCCTGTCATCGTGTGGACAACGGTCAACTTCCAGCCCCCGACGCAGTGGCTGACGTGGTCCACGCCTCAGGGGCCCGTGCGGGCGACCATGGCGGAGCACGCCGTTCTTCTGGTGGGCTACAATCAACAGTACGCGTTTGTCAATAACCCGCTCACCGGAGAGCGCGCGGAGTCGGTGCCACTCAGCGCATTTCGTGCCACCTGGGTGCAGATGGGGCGCCAGGCGGTCACCGTCCGCGCACATGCGCCCCAACACGCCACAGCCATAGAGAGACGATGACCTTATGCGGCGTCTGGTTTCCATCGTGATACCGACCTACAACCGCCCGCGCATGCTGCGCGACTGCCTGCGCGCGCTGGCGCTCGATCCGTACGGGCCAAAACAGGTGATTGTGGCGAACGACGGCGGCGTCGACGTGAGCGAGGTGATCGCGCCGTTTGCGAAGACGATGCGCGTCGACCTGCTGGACCTGCCTGTCAACCGCGGGCACGCCCACGCGCGCAACGAGGCCATCCTGCACGCCGACGGGGATCTGCTCGCCCTGTGCGACGACGACGACATCCTGTGGCCGGGGCACCTCGGGCGTATGGTCCAAGGCCTGCGGGAACAGCCCGACGCGCTGTTTTTCTCCGACGCGGAGATCGTCACGTACACGCATGCGCACGGTCGCCGCCACCCGATCGCCCGGGCGCCGTTCTCGTTCGATTTCGACCGCGAACTGATCCGCCGCTGGAACACGGTGATTCCATCCGGCGTCGTGTACGCGCGCAAGCTGCACGACGAGATCGGCCTGTTTGACGAGGCGATGCGCGATTACTGGGACTGGGACTTCATCCTGCGCGCAAGCGACCACGCCGCGATCAGGCGCGTCCCGTACGCCAGTGTGCTGTACTTTTGCAGCGCGACCGGCGACAACCAGTCCGCCGACAGGACGTCGATGGCGCGCTCGTTCCGGCGCTTTCGCGCCAAGCACGGGCTGGGCGAATTGCCCGTGAGTTCATTTTCCGGCATGCTCCGGGAAGCGGAACTCGATCCGTACAGGCGTCCGACACGCCTCGTGTGGGACGGTTCACTTTCCGCTCTGTGAGACGGCGCGATCCGTGAGACGGCACGCCCCGTGACCCCGTGACCCAGACCGTCACATGTCCCCCGGGCTCCCCTTCGCTCCGGCGCGCTGCAGACTGAGGCGCGGCCTTCCGGTCAGCGGATCGGCGAACGCCCGGGCCTGGACGCCAAATGCCGGCGCCAAGGCCGCGCCCGTGACGGCGCGCAGCGGATCCCCTTCGGCCACGACGCTTCCCCGGCTCAGAATGTAGACGCGATCGGCATACTCGACCGCCTGCTCGAAATCGTGCAGGATGGCCAATACGCCCTTGCCGCTTCGCGACAGCCCCCGGCACAGCGTCAGGATGTCCATCTGCGCGCCCGCGTCAAGACCCGTGGCAGGCTCGTCGAGCAGCAGGATCGACGCCGACTGCACGAGGATCTTCGCGAGACACGCGCGCTGCCATTCGCCCCCCGACAGGCTGCGCACGTCGCGCTCTGCGAGGTGCGCCAGCCCCACTTCGGACAGCGCCAGGTCCGCCGCCCCCCTGTCCTCTCCCCCCGACCGCGCGTACATCCCGAGCGAGACGAATTCGTGAACGGAGTACGCGACGTCAATCGCGCTCTTTTGCGGCAGATAGGCGAGCAGCCGCGCGCGGGCTCGGGCGCGCATACCCAACAGCGGCCGGCCGAACAGTTCGATCGCGCCGCGGTCGGGCGTGAGAATGCGCGCCAGCAGGCGCATGAGCGTGCTTTTGCCGGCGCCGTTCGGTCCCAGCAGCACGACAAACTCTCCCGGGCGCACCGTGAGCGACACATCGCGAATGATCGGCCCAAAGTACAGGCGCCGCGCCGTCAGTCCGCTCTGGTCCGACGCGCTGCGGCCGTACTGCTCCGCCGCCAGTCCGGCTGCGTCCGCCCCGGGAGCCGCTCCACTGTCGTCCGCCATGCCCTGTTCCCTCCCCGCTTTCGACTCCGCGGCGCCGCAAGCGAGCGCCTGACTGCACGCCCCCGGCGGTTCCTCGGCCCTATGTCCACTTCCGTTCCGTGCGCAGCAGGAGAAAGAGGAAAAACGGTCCCCCAAGAAACGACGTCACGATGCCGACCTGCAGTTCAAACTGCGAGGAGATCGACCGCGCGAGCAGATCCGCGAGCGTCAGGAGTCCGGCGCCGAGCAGCGCCGACGCCGGAAGCAGCAGCCGGTGGCGCGGCCCGACGATCCTGCGCGCCGCGTGCGGCACGAGCAGACCCACAAACGCGATCGTGCCGCTGACCGCCACGGCAGCTCCGGTGAGCAGCGCGGTCAATGCGATCAGTATGCGCTTGACCCACTCCACGGAGACGCCGCTCGAATGCGCGTGTTCCTCGCCTGTCGCCAGCAGGTCCAATTCTCTGAGGAAGACGGTCAGCAGCGCCGCCCCCGCCAGCACGGGCAGGCCCAGAATGCGCACCTGAGTCCAGCTTTCGCCGTTGAACCCGCCCATCAGCCAGAATACGATGCTGCGCATCTCGCTGTTATTGCTGAAAGACAAGACCAATGAAATCACCGAATCGATCATGGAACTGACAATCAGGCCCGCCAGCAGCAGGCCGATCAGCGACGTGCGGCCGCGCCTCGTCGACAGCGCGTACACCGCGAACACCGCGACCGCGGCGCCTGCAAAGGCGCTCGCGGGCAGGATGTAAGGATTCAGGATGTTCCAGCCGGCGGCGAGCGCCGCCACCGCCCCGAGCGAGCCGCCCGCGGAGACGCCGATGATCCCGGGGTCTGCCATCGGATTGCGAAAGACGGACTGTACCACGGCGCCGGAGACCCCGAGGGCCGCACCGACCAGCGTGGTGCACACGACGCGCGGTTCGCGCAGGGCGCCGACAATGATGTCCGTCACGCTCCGCCCGCCCGGGTGCAGTAGCCCGCTTAGCACCTGCGGCAGCGTGAGGTGAACGGGCCCGACAGCGATTCCCAAGAGTGCTGAGCCGAGCGCAAAAGCGCCCAAAAGGGCCAGGCGCAGGGAGGTCCCGCGCCTGGCCGCCGCCGGACGGGTGATCACTTGGCCGGGCGCGCCGCCGCCGTGAGCATCTGCTCCACGTCGCGCACGCCGAGCGTGATGTACTGCGCGACGTCGGACAACTGGGCGTCGGGCGCCGTGTACACGTGGTGCTCGCGGACCGCTCGCAGGGCCGAGACGCCGCGTGTGGCAAGGAATTGTTTAAGTTGCGCCCGCGCCGCCCCCGAGTCGTTCGGAACTATGATGACGTCCGGATTCATCGCCAGCAGTTGTTCCACCGACACCTGCGCCCAGCCGTTCACCTTGCTGGCCGCGTTCACGCCGCCCGCGTCGGCGATGATGTTGTTCACGGTCGTATTGCGCCCCGCGACATCACCGTAACTGTAGTAGGCCACGGTCAGGCGACGCTTTGGCGCCTTTTGGCGCAAGGCTGCAAGTTGCCTGTTCATGTCTGCAACCATCGCGCGCGCCTTGGCCTCGTCGCCAACCATGCGCCCGAGGATCAGGATGTGCGACTCGATCTGCGCGATGGAACTGAACGTTGTGAATTCGTAGACGGGAATTCCCGCCGCCTGAAGCTGGCGGACGACCTTCTGGTTTGTGTAGTCGGCGGTCAGGACGAGATCCGGGCGCATCTTGATGAGCGCCTCCGCGCTGGGAAGTCCCGCCGCCGATCCGACGGGTTTGATCCTGGCCTGCTTGACCTTGGCGACAATGTTCGAATAGGTGGGATTGGTAGAATAGTAGTCCAGGCCAATAATGCGCTTTGGCGACACCATGGAGAGCAGCATTTCGTCGGTGCCGAGCGTGAGCGACAGGATCCGCGTCGGCCGGTGAGGAATCCGCACGGTGCGTCCGGTGTCATCCTTGAGCGTGAGCGGGTAGGCGGCAGGTGCGCGCCGCGCGGCTGGCCTGGCAGCGGATTTCGCGGCAGACCTTGGTGCAGAATGAGTCGCGGCATGGATGGCCGCGGGAGTCGCTGCAAACGAGACTTCGGCGCTTGCGGCGAGCATGGCGCAGCAGGACAGCGCTGCAACGGCGGCGCCGACCTTGCGCAGCGTGCGTGATGGTGACTGCATGATGAGACCCCCTGAGTAAATGATGACTCAGGAACCGACAGACGGACTGATACGGCCTGCTGGCCAAACAAAAAGCCAACTGCCGTCGCAGATGGCGAATCACAGACGCAGTGCGCGCATCATCGATCACCGCCGCGCGGCGAAACCAAATACAGCGCATACGCGTAGATTGCACCCAACCTCGATCCGCGAAGGTTTCCTGGTGTGTATCGAAGGTAGGTCTCCTGGCTCCGGCGACAGTGTCCGTCCGCCTTCCCCGCACAGGCGAGTGGCTGCTTGCGCATGGATGGACAACTCCGTTACAGTGGCGCGACCGCTCGGGACTTGCACCCGATTCCCTGTTATGCGCAAAAGTGCGCACCTTCGTCAATTCACTATACACAACGACAGGCTGTATGTCGATTCGTGGCGGACCTCAAGGCTCATCCTCTGTCATGAACAGTGCACGGTTTCGTCAAGGATGAAGCAGGAATTTATCCTTACAGATCGAATAACTTTAGAATGTGTCCACATTGTTGTCGAATATTTGGAGATAGCTTACACCGTGGTGTCATCATGCGGTGGACAGCCCCCCATACTTTCGACAATCTTTGGAGACAGCCGGTCGATGACCTCCTGCCCGGGGCGGCGGTACGCGACACCGATGCCCGCGGGATTGCAGAGTCTTCTTCCAGGCACTGGCCACCGCCTTGTGCGGCAAGGCTCCAGAAAAGGGGGAAAAGAGATGGAAGAAGGAAAGTTGCGACGGAAGCTGGGTTTCGTCGACCTGATGTTTCTCGGACTCGGCGCAATCATTGGCTCCGGTTGGCTGTTCGGCGCGCAGACCGCCGCTCAGATGGCCGGACCGTCGTCTTGGATCGCCTGGGTAATCGGCGCAGTCGCCGTGTTGCTCATTGGCCTGGTTTACGCCGAACTCGGCGGAGCACTCCCGCGGGCTGGCGGCATCATCCGCTATCCGGACTACTCGCATGGACCACTCGTCGGCTACCTGATGGGTTTCGCCTCACTGATCGCGTATTCCAGTGTGGCGGGCATCGAGGCGGAAGCGATGCGTCAGTACGCGCAGCACTGGTGGACGGCGCTGGGGAATTCGGTCAACTCCAATCCGTCGACGCTCGGCTGGTTTGTCCAAGTCGCCCTGTTGCTCCTCTTCTTCCTCGTCAACTATTGGAGCGTCAACCTCTTTGGCAAAGTGAATTCGATCATTACCGCACTCAAATTTGTTGTTCCTGCCTTGACCATTCTGGTGCTCATAACCCAGTTTCACGCCGTGAACTTCACGTCGCACACGTTTGCGCCGGGCGGCTTCACCGGAATCGAGACGGCGGTCGCCAGCGGCGGCATCATCTTCGCCTTCCTGGGATTCCGCCAGGCGGTCGACTTTGCCGGCGAGGCCAAGAATCCGCAAAAGACGGTGCCGCTTGCCATCGTCACCGCCATCCTTGTCGGCGCCGTGCTGTACGTTCTGCTGCAGATCGTATTCGTTGGCGCCGTGCCTGCCGGTGAACTCGCCGGCGGATGGGCGAAGGTGAACTACGGCGCTCCGTTCGCAGACCTGGCCGGGGCTCTCGGGCTCGCGTGGCTGGCGGACATCCTGTTCGCGGACGCCGTCCTGTCTCCGAGCGGGACCGCCAACATCTACCTGTCTTCGACGGCCCGGGTCATCTTTGCGTGGACGCGCACGGGCACCTTTTTCCCGCTCTTCAAGCGCGTCTCGGCTCGCACCGGCGTCCCGCAGCCAGCTCTCTGGCTGTCGTTTCTCCTGGCCATCTTCTGGACCCTTCCCTTCCCGACGTGGGGGCAACTGGTGGGGGTCGTGTCGTCCGCGACGGTCCTGACGTACATCATCGGCCCGATCTCGGCGGCGGCGTTCCGGCGCACGGCGCCCGACATGCACCGTCCGTTCCGGCTGGGCGGGATGTCGGTCATCGCGCCGCTCGCGTTCATCATCGCAACACTCATCATCTACTGGACGGGCTGGGGCATCGACAATTGGCTGCTCGGCACACAGATCGTCGTTTGGTTCATTTACGTCGCGATTTCGCGTGTCATGCCGAAGGACAGCGTGTCCTTTGAACAGCAGGTCCACTCGTCCGTATGGCTCGTGGTCTTCTACGTGGGGCTGTGGCTGCTGTCGCACTTCGGCAGTTCTGCGTTCGGCGGTCTCAACACCATCGCCGGTCCGTGGGACCAGATCCTGGTCGCCATCTGGGCGTTGATCGGATATTATTGGGGCGTTTCCAGCGCACTTCCGACAACCAACATCCAGAACGAGGAGTCGGAAGAAACGATCGACGGCGAGGTCGCCAGTCTGTAACGCGCTCTGCGCGCCGGCGCCCTGTGATGCGGGCCGCGTCGGTCGGTCATCCGGCTTCCGCGGCCCGCGTCACAACTCCGCAGGTCAGGCGCCAGCGTTTCTCGCTGGCGCCTCTTCGTCTCCGCCGCATACGCGGGGACTCATGACCCGCAGCCCCGCACCCCGCACACGTCGCGGCCGCCACCGCGCCCCGCTCCCGGACGGCGTCCGTTGCAGGACGTCAGCCGATGACAGCCAGCAAATCCCCGACCTGCACCGCATCCCCCACCTGCACCGCAATTTCCTTGACCGTCCCATCCTGCGCCGCCTGCACCTGCACCTCCATCTTCATGGCCTCCGTGACGAGCAGAAACTGGCCGGCCTTGACCGCGTCGCCTTCCTCCACATTGATGCTGACCACCGTGCCGGAAATGGATGCGCCAACCTCGCCCTCGTTGGCCGGATTGACCTTGCGACGCCGCGTCGCCACCTGGCTCTGCGCCAGATCCACAGCCTCGACCTCGCGCGGCTGTCCGTTGAGCTCAAAGAACACGACCCTCGTCCCGTCCGGCCGCAGGGCCGAGACGGAAATCAGCTTGATCATCAGCGTTTTGCCCGGCGCAATGTCGACAGCCACCTCTTCCCCCGGCTTCAGCCCGTAAAAGAAGGTCAACGTGTCAAGCACGGACAGGTTTCCGTAGCGGTTTTGCGTCGCTGAAAACTCCGCAAAGACCTGCGGAAACAGCGCATAGGCGATCACGTCCTGCGACGACGGTTCCCGCCCGATTTCGCGCGCCAACTGTGCCGTCAATGCACTGAAATCCACCGGCTCAAGCGATGCGCCAGGCCTGTCGGTCAATGGCGTGCGCCCCTTTAGCACCGCGCGCCGCAGCCACTCCGGAAACCCTCCCGGCGGCTGACCCATGTTCCCCATGAAATAGTCGACCACCGACCCCGGATAGTCAAACTCGCCGGCCCGTTGCCGCAGTTCATCGGTACTGAGACTGTTTTGCACGAGAAAGAGCGCGAAGTCGCCCACCATCTTCGAAGACGGCGTCACCTTGACAATGTCGCCGAGCATGTCGTTCACCGCCCGGTACACCTGCTTGACTTCACCGAAACGGTGGCCAAGTCCCATCGACTCCGCCTGTTTCTGCAGATTCGTGTACTGGCCGCCGGGCATCTCATGTTCATAGATGTCCGCCGCCCCGCCCTGCAACTGTCCGCTCTCAAACGAGTGGTACAGCTCGCGCACGCCGGAAAAATACTCCGTCAACAGGTGCAGGCTCTCGAGGCGCACGCCGGAATCGCGCGCCGAGCCCGCAAACGCCGCCGCAACGGCCGTGGAACTCGGTTGCGACGTGAGTCCCGACATCGAACTCACCGCCACGTCCGCGATGTCCAGTCCCGCCTCGGCAGCCTTCATGATGCTCGCGACGCCTGTCCCCGCCGTGTCGTGCGTGTGCAGGTGAATCGGCAGTCCCACATGCTCCTTGAGCGCCTTGACCAGTTCATGCGCCGCCAGCGGCTTGAGCAGTCCCGCCATGTCCTTGATCGCCAGTATCTGCGCGCCCGCGCGTTCGAGTTCCCGGGCAAGGTCCACGTAGTATTGCAGCGAAAACTTCGTGCGCGCCGGGTCAAGGATATCGCCCGTGTAGCAGATCGCCGCTTCCGCGACCTTTCCTCGCTCGCGCACGCGCTCGATGGAGAGCGTCATGTTCGGCAGCCAGTTCAGGCTGTCAAAGATGCGAAACACGTCAATACCCGCTTCCGCCGCCTCGTCGATAAAGCGACGCACGACGTTGTCCGGGAAATTGCGGTATCCGAGCGCATTGGCGCCGCGCAACAGCATCTGGAAAAGAACATTCGGTATGCGGGCGCGCAGCAGCGCAAGACGTTCCCACGGATCTTCGCGCAGGTACCGCATGCACGTGTCAAACGTCGCGCCGCCCCACATCTCAAGCGAAAACAGTTGCGGCGTCTCGTGCGCGATCACCTCGGCAATCCGCACGAAGTCATACGTGCGCATGCGCGTCGCAAGCAGCGACTGGTGAGCGTCGCGCAGCGTGGTGTCGGTCAGCCACAGCCGTCCGTCGGCGCGGATGTGATCGACCAGGCCCTGCACGCCTTGCGCCAGCAGGATGTCGCGCGTGCCGGGCGACGGTTGGTCCTCCACGCGGTACGACGGAAGCCGGGGGAACCGCGGCGCCGGTTTTTTCGCGCCCGGCTTCACTCCCTCCGTCCCATTGACCGTCACGTCCGCGATGTACTGCAACAGCTTGGTGCCGCGGTCCAGCCGCTTGCGAAACACGAGCAATTCCGGATGCGTCTCGATCATCCGGACCGTGTAGCGTCCGCTGCGGAACTCTTCATGCTGGATCACATTATCAAGGAAGGGGATGTTCGTCTTGACGCCGCGGATACGAAACTCGGCGAGCGCTCTGTGCATCTTGCGCACCGCCGCGTCAAAATTCAGCGCCCAGACGGACACTTTCTCGAGCAACGAATCGTAGTACGGCAGAATGCGCGCGCCGCTAAAGCCATTCCCGCCGTCCAGCCGGATGCCAAAGCCCCCACCCGTCCGGTACGCGACGATCCTCCCGGTGTCGGGAAAGAAGTTGTTCTGCGGATCCTCCGTCGTCACCCTGCACTGGATCGCGAAGCCGCGGCGGACGACGTCCGCCTGGCTCGCGACGCCAATCCGCTCATCCCCCAGTGCGACGCCCTGGGCAATCAGAATCTGCGCCTGCACGATATCGATGCCGGTGATCAGTTCCGTGATCGTGTGCTCGACCTGGACGCGCGGATTGACCTCGATAAAGTAGAATTCACCGTCTGCCCCGAGCAGGAACTCGACAGTGCCCGCATTCATGTATCCGACCGAACGCATCATGCGCAGCGCCGTCTCGCAGATCCGGTCGGCCAGACCGCCTTGCAGCATCGACGGGGCGACCTCGATCACCTTCTGGTGCCGCCTTTGAATGGAGCAGTCCCGCTCGAACAGGTGGACGATGTTCCCGTGCCTGTCGCCGAGGATCTGCACTTCAATGTGTTTCGGGTTGTCCACCAGCTTCTCGACGTAGACGCTGGAGGCGCCAAACGAAGTCTGGGCCTCGGAACTCGCGCGCGCAAACGCCTCGACCAGTTCCTCGTCGCCGCTCACCACCCGCATCCCTCGCCCGCCGCCGCCGCTGGTCGCCTTGAGCATCAGCGGATAGCCATACTCGGCGGCAAACGCGCGCGCGCCCTCCACGGTGACAGGACCATCGCTGCCGGGGACAACGCGCACCTGCGCCCCCACGGCAACTTCACGGGCCGTGACCTTGTCGCCGAACATCCGCAGGTGCTCCGGGTCGGGACCGATAAAGACGATGCCAGACTCCTTGCACGCGGCGGCGAAATCCGCGTTCTCCGACAGGAATCCGTAACCGGGATGGATGGCGTCGCATTCATGCCGCTTTGCCACTTCGATGATCTCGGGAATGTTCAGGTAGGCTTCAACAGGACTCTTGCCCAGCCCCACGAGGTACGCCTCATCCGCCTTGTATCTGTGCAGGGCCAGACTATCCTCTTTGGAATAAATCGCGACCGTCCGGATGCCCAGTTCCGTGCACGCGCGGCAGATGCGAATCGCGATCTCGCCGCGATTGGCAACCAATACCTTCCTGAAAGCCACTCGACTCTCTCCAATCACCCAGTATCTATGTAAGACAGACAAATGTGCCGCACACACTCCGCCGTGCGGCGCCGATCACTTTATTGTACCACGTCGCGCTCCGGATTGCCCCGGCCCTGTCGCGAGACGGACCCGTTACAGAACGATCAGCTCGCGCGGAAACGCCGTGAGCACCTCGACGCCATCCGCCGTGACGGCCACGTCATCCTCGATGCGGATGCCGAACGCGTCCGGCAGGTACACCCCGGGCTCAATCGTGAACACCATGCCCTCGCGCAGCGCCGTCTCATTGCCTTGCACGACGCTCGGCGGTTCATGCGCCTCGAGGCCAAGGCCGTGTCCCGTGCGATGGGTGAAGTACCGCCCGAGTCCAGCCTGCTCGATGACTTCCCGCACCGTGCGGTCGATGCGATCCAGCGTCACCCCGGGCCGACACGCGGCCACGCCGGCCGCCTGGGCCCGGCGCACGGCGTCGTACGCCCGCACTGACCGGTCATCCGGGTCGGAAAACGCCAAGGTGCGCGTGATATCCGCCACGTATCCGCCGACCGTGGCGCCGTAGTCCAGCACGACAAGTTCTCCGGGCCGCGTCTTTCTGGCGGACGGCGAGCCGTGCGGCAGCGCGCCGCGAGGACCGGACCCGACGATGGTCGCAAAGGGCAGCCCCTCGGATCCCGCCTGCCGCAGGCGGTACTCCAGTTCAGCGGCAATCTCCAGTTCGCTCACGCCCACCTTGAGCAGGGGGACCGTCCTGTCCAGCGCGGAGTCGACCACCCTCGCGGCGTCGCGCAGGCGTGCGATCTCGTCCGCCTCCTTGTACGCCCGGATGCCGGAAATGAGGTCGTCTGCGACCCTCATGGCGCATCCGATGCGGGACAAAACGCGGTATTCGAATTGGCGCAGCGCCATCTCTTCATACCCGACCGCGCTCTTGTCCGACAGTCCGAGCAGTCGCGCAAACTCGTCGACCGCTTGAACCGGACCTGCCGCGTCCGTGTATGCGGCCACGCTCCATTTCCCGTCCGCCGGCAGGCCCGAAAGCTCCAGTTCGGGTACGAGCAACGCCACTGCGCCGTCGCGCCCGACGCCGCACAGCGTCAGCCGTTCACTCAGATGGGCGGCCACTCCGGTCAGGTAGCGAAAGGTCGCTCCCGGAGCGGCCACAAGGTGCGTCAGACCGCGCTTTTCAAGCAGTGCCGCCAGTCTCTGCGCGCGCCTGGAAGTATCCACGAAACAAGCACCACCTTCGGGAAATAGAGTGTCTGCCGTCATTTGGTTTATCACATGTCCCCTAGCGCGTCCCGGCGCGCTCGACCACGGTGACGCGCAGTTGCGCGGACAGACCGTGCGCGTAGGCGCTGACAACCGCGGGGCCGGGCCGGGAGAAAGTCGCCACGCCGCGCGCGATCGCGACGCCCGGCGTGAGCGGACGCCAGTCGGCGGAAGCGGCGACGTTCACCGCCGTTCGGCCCCGCACCTGGTAGATGGCGCCAAGCGGCGTCCTTTGCCCCTGATAGACGCGCAGCCCCTCGGCTGGCGGGGGGATCGTGAGCGAGGCGCCCGACTGCGTGTCCTGGACGTCCAACGTGGCCACACCGCTCTTTGCAACGCTGATGTGCGTGATATTCATCCCGAGCGGAGCGCCGTTCCACAGCGTGTTGGACGGATGCGTCACGGCGGTCCAACTGTTGTTCACGGCGTTCGGGTAGGTGTCCGCGTACGCCGTCACGGACGCCGCGGGCTGCTGCAGATCCTTTCTGCCGCTTGCCTGTACGATCGAAATATCGTAGTGGTGCGAGTGATTCTGGCTCGGGGTGTTGAGGACGTCGTTCACCCAGTCATAGCTCGTGGGCACGGCCTGTCTCGCGTCGATGCGCCAGATCATCACGCCCCTTCCGGGCAGGGCTTTGTCAAACGAGATCGGTTGCACGTTATCGACCAGGAAGTATTCACCCGCATAGTTTGCCGGCCGCAGTTCGTAGACCACCGGCTGGGTCTCGATCGGGGGCAGCGACAGACCCGTCACGCTTTGCGCGATCACGACGGGATGAATCCAGCCCAGAAAGGTGCGCGAGAACGGATCCAGTTCGGCCGGGTCCGCTCCCTGCGGGTATCCGTTCCAGTTGCCGGTTCCCATCACGGTCCAGGGTCCGTCGCCCTGTCCCGCGTTCGCCGCCGGCGAGGTGTCGTACATGTCGTCGAGCCCCAGCAGGTGGCCCATTTCATGCACGTAGACACCGAGCGTGGAGGGACTTCCCGACTGGTCGGCGAGTTCAGGAACCAGCGCGTAATTCGACACGACAACCTCGCCCGGCGCCGCCTTCGCCGGCGGCTGCGCCCGCGCGGCAGCCCCGGAGACGCCCAGTCCAAGCTGCGCTGGAAGGGCCGTGTGCCGCTGCCCCGCCGTCGCCCGCAACGGCACGCTGATCGAGCGGGCGAGGGTGTTTTCCACGGGCCAGATGAGGCTGCTGTCCTGTGGGTTGACGTCGGCGCCATAGCCTGTGAAAACGATGGACAGATACGGCAACTGGCCGCGCTCCGCGTACGGGGCGAAATTGAAATGGTCCCGTTGCAGACTGTGGACCACGTCCGCCACTAGCCCATCGTCGTTGCGCGGGAAGGGACTGCTTGAGCCATTGTTTTTGCCTGCGTAGTACGCTTCGCCGTGCGGCAACTGAAGAAACTGAGCTGGATGGAGCGGGTTCCCGATGACGGCGCCACGAAGATTGAACTTGCCGTACGACACCTGTCTGTAGTAGCTCGCCACGGAATCCGTCGCGCCGAAATACAGTTTTTGATAGACCGACAGCGGCTGCGTCGGGCGCTGCCCCCGAAACGCCACGCACACCACCAGCATGCGCGCGGTCTGCGGAGGGGACGGCGCGGGCGCGGGTGCTGTCCCGGAATGCAGCACCGGCGCCCGGCGAAAGACATCCCTCCGTCCGACCGTCCGTTTGGCCAAACCTCGCGCGGCGGCCACCGCCGCACGAGGCGTGGAAGACGCGTTTTCCACCCTGTGCACCCTTGCGCCGGCTCCGAAGGGATCCCCAACAACAGCCGCAAACCCAAGCGCCCCCGCCAGAAGCGCAAGCCAACGCCCAGACCACCGCACCACGAAATCCCCACCCACCACGGAGCAACGCCTCACGCTGTCCGATCAAGTCGCATACCACTCTACTCGATCTTACACGCGTATTCGGCAGCTTACAAGAACCTCTTTTCCGGCGGTGTGAACCTTCTGGAATCGATGTGGTCACCGCTTGCCTCGCGAAATCCGCTGTCTCCGTACAGCGTGTTGCACAGCGTGCTCGAGGCGCTGTCCCCGACGGCCGAGAAAGTCTTGCGAAACACCCGGGAAGCCGCGACCCGGCCGAGTTTCCCGGTGCGCGCAGAGAAATCCTGCAGCGAGCCGTGCCGGGAGACGAGTTCCACGCACACCGCCGCGTTGACAACCGTGGCGCGCACCTTGCGCGCGTTGCGGACAATGAGCGACTCCCGGCTCAGCAGGCGTTCGATCGCGACTTCGTCGAAGCGCGCCACGTCCTCGGGAGAGAAATCCGCAAACGCCGTGCGAAACGCCTCCCAACGACGCTCCACCACCATGCGGCTGAATCCCGTCACAAAAACCACTTTGGTCAAAAGCGCGAAGAACTGCCTGTCGCTTCCGACCCACAGACTATCTGTCTGTATCATCGTTCATCACCACCCACGTCCGAGCGTAGCGAAAACGGACGCGATCCACGATGCAATTTTGCACATACATTTATCGTTGAGGAGAATTGGATAGCAATCCGCCCGGAAGGGGGAGCGGGTTGAAGCCCGGAGGGTCGAAACCCGGGGGAGGGCTGTAACCGGGGTGCGGGGCGGGCGCCCGTCAGCGCTCCCGGGAACCGCCCGAACGCCAGCGCAGCCTTGTCCGGCCGTGGCGCCTGCCGCGGAGCGTGCGGCGCAACGCCCAGAGTGGGGCGATCGCAAGCAAAAGCAGCCCGACCACAATGATCGGACCGAGGGTCTGTGATTCCACGGCCGGCTCATACGTCAGCGTGGTCGGCGTGTGCCCGTCGATGCGGACAAACATCCCGTCGGCCGCGAACGTCGTCGAATTTGCGGGCAACTCAATATTGTAATACGCTTCGTAGAACCGCAAGGCTCCCGATGTGGTGGTTCCACCGTAGCGCCAGTCGCCCAGCACGGACTGGCCAATGGTTATTTCACGCAGGAACGGGTTGGCCGGTTGAAAAGGGTTCACGGATACAAACAACCACACCATCATCGTGAATACGCCCGCGAGCCACAGAATGGCTGTCGGCGAGAACGATTTCACGCCTCGGCGTGCCCGTGGAACAAGGATCTGCCTGCGCCGCCGCACGGTCACCGCCCCCTGGCGTCGCCCGCCGCAAGGCGAGCGCGCTGCTCGGTTTCGTCGGACCCCCTTTTGCCGGAGTCTGGCCATCGGCCAGATGAACGCGAAACCGTCTGTACAGCTTATGACCGGGCGACCGTCCGTATCCCCGCAATATCGGGGTCCGTTCCTAGTCTTCCGCCCCGACCATGGCGGCGAGGCGCTGCACCGCGTGGTCGCTGTCTGACCCTTCGGCGCGCAGGGTGACCGTCGCGCCCTTCGGAATCACGAGCGACATCACGCCCATGATACTCTTCGCGTTGACCGTCTTGCCGTCTTTCTCAAGCGCCACATCACTGCTGAATTTGTTCGCCTCCTGTACAAACAACGCCGCAGGACGCGCCTGCAGCCCTGCCCGAAGATTCACCAATACCGTGCGTTCCGCCATTATACGGGCCTCCTGTAAGCGTCGCAAAGACGCCAAAAAATCACACTCAGAAAGTTGACAAGCAAACAGTGACACGTGGCTATGCCTTTAATTATCACATTATACCAGCAAAGCGTCACACATGCTATGGCAGTCCCCGGTTGGACCGCAACTTTTGTGCCAATTCGTCTAATCTTCTCAGCCTGTGGTTCAGGCCCGATTTGCTCACTTTCTCAGGAAGCGCCTCGCTCAGTTCCTGCAGGGTGATCTCGGGGTGGGCCAGCCGCTGCTCGGCCACCGTGCGCAGCTTTGCGGGCAATTGATCGAGGCCGATCTCCCGTTCCAGGAAGCGGATGTTCTCCAACTGCCGCACCGCCGCGGAAATGGTCTTGTTCATATTCGCGGTCTCACAGTTGACGAGACGGTTGACCTGATTGCGCATGCCCTTGACGATCCTCACGTCCTCGAAGTGCAGCAAAGCCTGGTGCGCTCCAATCAAGCCGAGAAAATCGACGATCTTCTCGCCCTCTTTCACATAGATGACAAATCCGCGCTTGCGCTCGATCACCTTTGCGCGCAGATCGAACTCCGCCATCAGGGCCTGCAACGCCCGCGCGTGCGCCCGCGTCCTGCTCTGCAGTTCAAGGTGGTACGATGCTCCGTCCGGATCATTGACCGAACCGGCCGCCAGGAACGCGCCGCGCAGATACGCCTTCTTGCAGCACGCCCGGCGCAGGGCCGCGGGCGGAATCCGGTCGGAGACGGCGTCGCCCGCACGCGCGTCCAGTCCCGCCAAAAACTCCAGCGGATCGCGGCGCATGCGCACGATGTAGACGTTGTTTTTCTTTAGCCTCATCTTGCGCTGCACGAGGACCTCCAGCGGAGAGTCCGAGTACTCCTTCTGCAGCGTGTAGATGCGGCGCGCGATGGCCGCGTTCTCCGTCGCGACGTCGAGCACCGGAGAGCCGTCCATTTCCGTCACCGATCCGCAGTGCGCAAGCAGCGCCGTCAACTCCGCCCTGTCACAACACGGCTTGCCGCGCATCTGCGTGAGTTCCTTCTTCGTGCGTGCGGCAAACGACATCGTGAGCCCCCCTCCCGACGAGATGGCCGCTCCTGCGCCGCCTACTTGCGGCGGTGCTCCCGGCCTATGAGCGACAGCACCTGCGTGGCGACCAGATCCGCGTCATGGCGGGCGTACATCGCATAGTGCAGGAAGTTGCGGGCAATCACGGTCAATCCCAGCTTGTGCAGCTTCTCGACATCGGCGACCACGGGGTGCGACCCCTTGGATTCGTACTGCTCGATGACAGAGACGGGAACCGTGGCGGAATTCACAATGATCATGTCGAACAGGCCGGCTCCGACATGGTCGTACACCGCCTGGACGTGGTCGGACGCCGCGTACCCGTCCGTCTCCCCGGGCTGCGTCATGACGTTGCAGATGTAGATCGCCTTGGCCGGCGACCGGCGGATCGCGTCGGCGATGCCGGGAACAAGCAGGTTGGGCAGGATGCTCGTGTACAGGCTACCCGGGCCGACAACGATCGCATCGGCTTCCTGCACCGCCTCCAGCACCTCCGGCAGTGGCTCGACATCAGGAGGAACCAGTTCGACCCTGGCGATCCGTTTGCCCTGGAGGGGAATCTGTGACTCCCCAAGCACCCGCGCGCCGTCGGCGAAGACCGCGGCGAGCCTGACCTCCTGCCGGGCGGCGGGCAGCACGCGCCCACGCACCGCCAGGACGCGGCTCGTCTCTTTGACGGCCGTCTCAAAGTCGCCCGTTATGCTCGTCATGGCGGCCAGAAACAGGTTGCCGAAACTGTGCCCCGCCAACTCCGACCGCGCGTCAAACCGATACTGCAGCAGTTCCTCCAGCAGCGGCTCGGTGTCGGCCAGGGCCACGAGACAGTTGCGGATGTCGCCCGGCGGGGGCATGAGCAGTTCCGACCGCAGGCGCCCAGAACTCCCGCCGTCGTCCGCAACCGTGACGACCGCCGTGATTTCCGCATCCTGCCCCTTGAGGCCGCGCAGCAACACCGGCTGGCCCGTCCCCCCGCCGATGGCGACGACCCTGGGACGGCGCGCCACCTGCATCGCCTGCAGCTTCGCGCGCGCCCTGTCGCGCAGATACAGCGCCACGAGCGACACGCCGCCGAACACCACGCAGACGATGCCGAACATCCACCACTTGAGCGCCGGGATCTGCACGGCGAAAGCGGCGACGATCAGTCCCGCGCCGAACGCCAGGACGAGCCACGACCATTCCCTCGTACGCCGTTTCATCGCTCACCGTCCCGCGCGACGTCCCGGTGCTCCACCGTCACCGGACGCGTCTGTTGCAGATGTTCGCGCAGGCGTTCGCCGAGCGCCACCGAGCGATGGCGCCCGCCCGTACACCCGATGGCAATCACGAGTTGCGCCTTTCCTTCCCGCGTGTATTCCGGCACGAGGAAGTCCAGCAGATCGAGCAGCTTCGCCATGAACCGCACCGTCTCCGGCGACCTCATGACGTAGTCGTACACGTCGCGGTCGCACCCCGTGCGCAGCCTCAGGTGATCGACATAGTACGGATTCGGAAGGAAGCGCACGTCGAACACGAGGTCCGCGTCGATCGGTATGCCGTACTTGAACCCGAACGACACCACATGCACCGCCATCCCGGCGTCCTCGGCCGAGGCCTGCACGTGGTGCGTCAACAGGTCCTTGAGATCCGCCGGGCGCAGCCGACTCGTGTCGAGCACCAGGTCCGCGCGCCGCCGGACATCCTCCAGCAGTTCCCGTTCGTGCGTGATGCCGTCGAGCAGCCGCCCCCTGTGCGCCGACGGGTGCCGGCGGCGCGACGCCTTGTAACGCCGGACCAAGCTGTCGTCGTCGGCTTCGAGGTAGAGGATCTGGTACGGGATCTCATACTCCTCGAGTTCGTCCAGCGCCCGGAACAGGTCCTTGAAAAACTCTCCGCCGCGCGTGTCGCAGACCAACGCGACGCGTTGCACACTGTCCGCGGACTGGCGCACCAGTTCACCGAACTTGGGAATCAGCGCGGGCGGCAGGTTGTCGACACAAAAGAACCCGAGATCCTCCAGGCTCTGCACGGCCACAGTCTTCCCGGCGCCCGACAGACCTGTGATAATCAATACGCGAACGCCGTGCGCCAGTTCGACCACCTCCGTCACGACCTGCCTCATCCGTGCCCCGCATCCATGAGCGCGCGCCGAACGGCCGTACGCGAACGTCAGTCCGCGTACAGGGCCAGCTTGGCGGCGCCGACGACGCCCGCTTCGTTGCCGAGCACGGCGGGAACCAGGACCACGGCTTCCGCCACCCGCGGCAGGACATAGCGCGAGAACGCCTTGGCCAATGGGGTGAACAGGGCATCGCCAGCCTTCGACATGCCCCCGCCGACGACGATCACCTGGGGATTCAACAGGTTCGCCCCGACGGCCAACCCGCGCCCGAGCGTCTCGATCGCATGCCCGACAGCCTGCGTCGCCGCCTCGTCGCCGCGCGCCGCCTGCGCAAATACGTCCTCAGCCGTGAAGTCCGCGCCTTGCAGCGCACTCTGCGCCCCTGCGGCGATCGCCTCGCGGGCGAGACGCACAACGCCCGTGGCGGACGAGATGGTCTCCAGGCATCCGCGGTTGCCGCAATTGCACTGCGCTCCGCCCGGTTCCATGACGATGTGCCCGATCTCGCCCGCCATGGTGTTCGCGCCGCGCAGTACGCGTCCGTCGAGCACGATGCCGCCGCCGACGCCTGTCCCGAGCGTGACGCAAAACGCGCTTGCGCGCCCGCGGCCCGCGCCGACCCACGCCTCTCCGAGCGCCGCGACGTTCGCGTCATTGTCCATGAACACCGGTATTTTCAGGTGTTCAATCAACTGCGGACGCACCGAGACATCCTTCCAGCCCATATTGACCACTTCGACCGCCACACCCGACGCATCGTCGATGAACCCCGGAATGCCGATGCCGACCCCCGCCAAATCAGACACCGTCAGGCCCGCTCTCTGCGCCAGGTCGCGCACGAACGCCTGCATCCGCACCAGTACATCCTGCGCTCCCCTTTGCGCCTGTGTTGCAATCTCATCCTTGATGATGATGGCGCCATCATCGGACACGACGGCGCCCTTCATAAAGGTTCCGCCCAAATCGATCCCGACCGCATGCCGCAAAGTATCTCCACCCCGTCTTCGTTCATATACAGGCAACGCAATTCCATTCTACCACGGGGGAAAAACACGCGGCAAAAAAAAGACGCGACATTGGCTTGCGCCGCCGTCACGCCACAACAATCATCAAAAGGGGGTCAAATGTGCTACACCCAGATCATAGCCCGCGAAGATTGCATTCCGGTTACGCACTCATAAAGATCCGTTTACGCTTCCAGGCCCCCGCGTTGCATCGCTTCAAAACGGCTGAAGAAATCCGGGAACGTCTTGGCCACGCAGCCGGGGTCGGCGATCTGGGTGCCCGCAACGCACGATCCGAGCACCGAGAACGCCATGGCAATGCGGTGATCCTCGTACGTCTCGACGATGACGCCCGTCCGCAGCGCGGCGCACGGCTCGATGCGCAGCCCATCCGGGAACTCTCCGACCGTCACGCCGAACTTGCGCAGTTCGTTTGCGCACGCGCGCAGCCTGTCCGTCTCCTTGACGCGCACGTTGGCGACGTTGCGGATGGTCACGGGACCTCTTGCCAGAGGCGCGATGGCGGCGAGCGTCGGAACGGTGTCGGACATGTCGTGCAGGTCGACGTCGACGCCCCAGAGTCCGTCCGACGGCCCGCAGACGGTGATCCGGTCGGCGTTCACGGTGACGCGGCAGCCCATCCGCGCCAACACCTCGACGAATTGGGCGTCGCCCTGCAGCGCGTTCGCGCCGAGACCCTCCACCGTCGCGCACCCGCCCGTTGCGGCCGCCGCCGCAAAGAAGTACGAGGCGCCCGACGCGTCCGGTTCCACCGTGTACTCCCGCCCCCGGTACATGGTTCGGGCGACTTGAAACAGGCCGGGCTGCCGTTCCTCGACCTCCGCGCCAAACTGGCGCATCATCGCCACCGTCATGTCGACGTATGGCCGCGACACGAGGTCGCCGTCCACCACGATGCGCATGTCGCGGGCGGCGTAGGGCGCCACCAGCAGAAGCGCCGATACGAACTGGCTGCTGTCGGCGCCGCGCACGACCACTTCTCCGCCGGCGACGCCCGACGCTCGGACGAGGACCGGAGGGCATCCGGTGCCGAGTTCATCGACCGCGTCCACGCCTGCCTGGCGCAGCGCCGCCAAGAGATCGCCCACGGGCCGTTCGCGCATGCGCTCGACCCCGTCAATCCGGTAGACGCCGCGGCCGAGCGCCACAAACGGCGTGAGAAACCGCGCCGCGGTCCCCGAGTTGCCGATGTGCAGGTCGACCCCGTCCGGATGAAGCATGGGGGCGGGACCGCGTCCAGACACCCGCATGGACGCCGCCGCCTCGTCCAGTTGCACCTCATATCCCAGTCTGCCCAGGGCCCCGGCAAAAAACCGGCTGTCATCGGAGAAGAGGGCGCCGCGGATCCAGGTATCCCCGGTGGCCAGCGCCGCGATCGGCAATGCGCGGTTTGTAATGGACTTCGACCCCGGCAACCGCACCGTGGCGTCGACCGGACCATGACTGAGCCGCACCTGATACACTTCCTGTCCTGTCACCCTGTCAACCCCTCCCGGCGCCTGCCCCGTGATGCGTTGCGCTCCAATTGTCCAGTCTGTACCGATCCCCGGACACTTTCACGGTTCCCCCGCGGAAACCAGGCACTCGCGGGCGTCGCCCACCCTGCGCGTGACCTTCTGCCGATCGAGATACTCCAGCAGTGCAACCGCGTGTTTCCGGCTCGTGCCCACAGCGTCGCGAAACTGCGCCACCGTGAACGGCCCGCCCTCCCTGAACAGCGCCTGCGCCCGCACGGCCGCGCTGTGCGCGACGCTGGCCGCCACCGGCACGTCGGGCGAGAGAAACACGACCAGATCCTGCTGCTCCAGCACGTGCAGCACATTGTCAACCGCGCGCTCGCGCCCCGCCGCCCACGTCTGCATCGCGGCGAGGCCTGGCGGATCAAAGCCGCCCTCCAGGAGCGCCGCGAGGACGCGCGCGCGCAGTTCGCTGTCCGCGGCGCCAAGCACGATCTCCCGCCCGCGGAGCTTGACCCGCTCGCCCTGCAACTCGACAGTGCCTTCCCTCACCGCCAGCCGCAGGACGTCTTCCGCCCGTTTTGCGTCGAGTCCCCGGCCCCGCAGTGCCTGCACGAACACCGAACGCGACGCGGATAGGTCGTAACGGCTCTTGGCAAAATACTCCTCCAACGCGTTCACTCCTGCCTGCACCCACTGACCCGGGCTGTCGCGGGGCACGTACACGGCAGGATCGCCAAACGCGACCAACTCTTCGCGCGCGCGCAGCACATCGAGCGCGCCGCGCACGGCGTCCACCGTCTCGCCGAGTCTCGCCGCCAGTGGCGCCGCGGAGGCGAACGGTTCCGCGGCCAGTGCTTCGAGCACGCGTTCCTCCGCCGTGCCGCGCTCCGCCCGCACGAGACGGGCCAGCACAGCGGCGTTGCGCCTGCGGTGCAGCCGGGGCGCGTTCGCGTGAATCAGCGTGCCGCCGCCAATGGTGCGCATGGGGGAGTAGGTGCGCAGGACGAAGTGGTCTTTCGCCTCCGCCGCCAGGTCGCGTTCCAGGGAGATCTGCACCAGCCCGTCCTCGCCCGCCGCGAGTTCGTCTCCCTCCAGCAGCAGCGCCCGGCCCAGGACCTCCGCCGTTCCCAGGTAGACCCGCACGCGGTCGCGGTGGCCGAGCGCGGACGGCGCGTCCTGCAACAGGCGCACGCGCGCGTCGAACAGCCGCGTCGGGCGCTGCGAGCCTTCCGCCGCCAGCACCATCCCCCGCAGTGCCGACTGTTTCAGCCCTGTCAGGGCGATGGCTGCTCGCTGGCCCGCAAACAGGCCGTCCTGCGCCTGTCCGTGCGACTCGAGCGACCGCACCCGCGCGCGACCGCCTCCGGGGAACAGTTCCAGCGACTGCCCGACGCGCACTTCACCGCGCCACACCGTGCCCGTCACGACGGTTCCGATGCCTGGCACCGTGATCACCCGGTCGATCGGCATGCGAAAGGGTCCGCCGCGCGGCTTGCGGCGAATGCGCGGCGCCAAGGCGCTGATGTCCGCGAGCAGTCCCGCCATGCCTTCGCCCGTGACGGCGGACACTTCCACCACGCGCGCCTCCGCCAGGAACGTTCCGGCGAGCGCCTCATCCACATCCTGACGCACAAGTTCCAGCCACTCGGCGTCCACCAGGTCCTTCTTGGTGAGCACCACCAGACCGTCGCGGATACCCAGCAGGTCGAGGATCGCCAGATGCTCCCGCGTCTGCGGCATCACACCCTCACGAGCGTCAATCACAAGCAGGATCAGGTCGACGCCGCCCGCCCCGGCCAGAA
>JAKACX010000026.1 GCA_021821055.1 Bacillota bacterium | reverse complement strand
TGGTGTGCGGCAACGGCGGGAGCACGGCGGACGCGGACCATATTGTCGGAGAATTGATGAAGGGGTTTATGAAACGGCGTCCGCCGTCCCGTGAGCAGGCGTCCGCATTGCGCCGCGCCGATCCAGCGCAGGGTGAGTGGATGGCGGACCGGCTGCAGCAGGCGTTGCCCGCCGTGGCGCTGACCGGGCACGGGGCGCTCGCGACGGCGTTCGCCAATGACGTGGCGCACGAACTGGTCTTCGCGCAGCAGGTGTTCGGGCTCGGGCGTCCCGGGGATGCGCTGCTGGCCATCAGCACGTCGGGCAACTCGCGAAACGTCCTGTACGCGGCGACCGCGGCGCGTGCGGGCGGACTGCGCGTGATTGGGCTCACGGGCGAGGACGGGGGAAAGCTCGCTCCCATGTGCGACGTGGCGGTCCGCGTGCCCGCGCGCTCGACGCCGGCTGTGCAGGAATACCATTTGCCCGTCTATCACGCGATCTGTATGATGCTTGAAGAAGAGTTTTTTGCGGAGGACCAGATCATGCGGGGCTAATCTCGTGATGCCTCCGGCGCACGGGCAGTGTATAATAGACCGACGCGACAATGAGCGATGGCGAATTTCGGGATGGAGGTTGTTTGTGAAGCAGGAGATGCATTTGACCGCGCCGCCGACGGCGGTTGAAAAGGCGCGGCACAGGGAGCAGATGGGGCATTCCAGTTGTGTGATCTGGTTGACGGGTCTGTCGGGGGCCGGCAAGTCGACGCTTGCCAACGCGCTCGAAGAGGATCTGTTTGCGCGCGGCATTCACACCTATCTACTGGACGGGGACCGCGTGCGGACGGGATTGAACAAGGATCTGGGATTCGCGGCGAAGGATCGCGAGGAGAACATCCGCCGTATCGCGGAGGTCGCAAAGCTGTTCGTCGATGCGGGCGTCGTGACGGTGGTGGCGTTCATCTCGCCGTTTCGCGCGGACCGCGATCGCGCCCGCGCGCTGTTTGCGGACGGGGAATTTGTCGAGGTGTTCGTCGACTGTCCGATCGAGGTGTGCGCACAGCGCGACCCGAAGGGTCTTTACCGCAAGGCGCGCGAGGGCGTCATCGCCGAGTTCACGGGCATCACGTCGCCGTATGAGCCGCCGCTCTCGTCGGAGGTCCACCTGCGCACGGACCGGCAGCCGCTCGAGGCGTGCGTGGCGACCGTGGCGCAGTACATTCTCCGCCGTGTTGCGCACGGATCGGGAGCACCTTCTGTCGAGGGGGCGGATGGATAAGTGACTGGTCAGTCGCCCCAGGGCCGGGAGGTTCCCGCAGAACTGACCGCGCTGCTGCTCGATGGATCCGCCTTTGAGCTGGTCTCGCACGTGCGCGGGGACGCTGACGCTGCCTGCGTGTTTGCACTGGCGCGTGTGCTGCGCGGTCTTGGCAAGCGTGTCGCGGTGCGCCACGACATGCCGCCGCAACTGTCCTGGCTGGTGCCGGCCGTCCCGGCGGTTGCCGACGACGGCGGCGCGCCGGGAGAGGGGCTGCACGAGCCGGGCGCCGGACCGGTCTTGACGATTGCCCTGGACACGGGGAATTACGCGCGGCTCGCGCTGCGTGGCGAGGAACGCGCGCGGATCGACGCTCTGGTCCGGGAGTGCGGCGCCGAACGGGACGTGCCGCTCGGACGCTGGCAGGAGGTGCGGGAGATCGCGTGCGTGGTGGACCATCACCTGAGCAATCAGGGATACGGGCACGTGAACTGGGTCGTGCCCGATGCGAGTTCGACGAGCGAACTGCTCGTGTGGCTGATCCTCGCGCTCGAGCGGGAGACCGGGCGCGCGCTGCTCGATCCCGAGGTCTGCTGGCGACTGTTTGCGGGCATCGTGGCGGACGTGAACTGGTTTCGTCGCCCCGCAGACGCGTTCGCGCACAGCGCGGCGCTGCTGCTGGAGGAGCGGGCGCCGATTGACAAAGAGTGGATCGCGGCGGGATTGGAGACGCGCAGTGAAGGGTACTTTCGGTTGGGAGAAACGCTGCGCAGGGAGTTTCGCCGCGCGGGCGGCGTGGTGTGGTCGCTGTTGGACGAGGCGTCGATCAAGTCGTATGGCGTGCATCCCGACGAGGCGGCCTCCCTGCTCGAGGAACTGGAGCGGGTGGAGGGGTCGCTGTTTGTGTTGTTCGTCGAGGTCGCTCCGGGCGAGATTCGCGTCCGGCTGCGCGGGCGCGGCGTACCAGTGATCGGTCTGGCCAAGGCGTTTGGCGGGGGCGGTCACGAATACCGGGCGGGAGCCACGGTCCATTCGCGCGACGAGGCGCTGCGAGTCGTCGACGCCGCGGGCGACCTGCTGCAAAACGAGGGAAGGAGAGGTGCAGGCGCATGACGAAGGTGCCAAACTTCTTGGTGGTCGGCGCGGCAAAGTCCGGTACAAGTTCGCTCGACCGCTACCTCGGTCAGCATCCGGACGTCTACATGCCGCGAAAAAAGGAGGCGCACTACTTCTCCATCCCGGATTTTCCGGAGACGTTTCGCGGCCCGGGAGACGACGGGATGAACAAGGAGACGATCCGCAGCCAGGCGGCATACGAGGCGCTGTTTGCCGGAGCGGACGGCAGGACGGCGATCGGCGAGTCGTCCGTGTTCTACCTCTACTATCCCGGCACGGCGGAGCGCATCCGGCGGTGGAACCCGGACATGTTGGTGGTCATGCTGCTGCGAAACCCTGTCGACCGGGCGTACTCGGCGTACATGCACCTGATTCGCGACGGCCGGGAGACGCTGTCGTTCGCCGACAGCATGGCGCAGGAAGAGGCGCGCAGGTCGGGCGATTTTGAACCGATGTGGCTGTACCGCGAACTCGGGCTGTACCACGACCAGGTGAAACGGTACTTCGACGAGTTTCCGCGCGAGCAGGTCAAGGTCGTGCTGTACGACGACTTCAGCCGCGACACGCGCGGCGCCGTGGCGGACGTGTTCCGCTTTCTTGGCGTCCCGCCGGATGTTTCAATCGACACGGAGCAGCGGTTCAACGAATCCGGCGTGCCAAAGTCGCGCGCGCTGTTCGACTTTTTCGCGAAGCCAAACGCGATAAAAGAGGTCTTCAAGCCTCTGGTCCCGGAGGCGCTCCGCGAACGGCTGGGCAATCAGGCGAAATCCGCCCTGCTGCGGCGCGAGTCGATGGAATCTGCGGCGCGGGAGGAATTGACGGCGTTTTTCGCCCCTGATGTCGAGCGGCTCGGCGCGTTGCTCGGACGCGATCTGTCGCATTGGACGCGGCCCAGAGTGAAAGCGCAAAGGGCGTGACGGCCATGAAGAGGGTCCTGCTGGTCAGCTACCACTGTCCGCCCGCACTGAACGCGGAATCCATCCTCGTCTGGAAGACGTTGCGCCTGTTGGCGGATTGGCATGACGTGACCGTGTTGACGGCGGATGACGGGGGTGCGCAGGATGGGACGCTGGCGCTGCCCGACGCGGTTGCCGTGATGCGCCGGCGGACGCCGCGGCCTCCGGGACGGTATGCGGGCAGGGTCGCGGACAAGCTGCTCGGGCTTGCGGCCGACGAACGGCTGCTGTGGGCGCTGTCCGGATTGGCGGCCGACATTCCGGAAGGGGCGTACGACGTCCTGTACAGCCGCTCACAGCCGGGCGCGAGCCACATCCTGGCCTGGCTGTTAAAGCTTCGGCTCGGCCTGCCCTGGGTTGCGCAATTCAGTGATCCGTGGGCGTTCAATCCCTATCACAGCGGTCATACAAGAATGCGCTCCTATGTGGACGGTCATGCCGAACGGCAGGTCATGATCCACGCCGATCGCCTGATTTTTCCTACGCGAGAAATCCAAGAAATGTATGAAAATCAGTATCCGGGCCTGCAGGTGGCGCAACGCGCGGTGATTCTGCCTCATCACATCGTCCCGGAACTGTACGACGGGGTTTCGGACAGCCGCTTCGACGATCTGTCAGGGCGTGCGGATGAGAGAGTGACGCTCAGCTATTTTGGCGATTTTTACGGGCTGCGTTCGCCTGAACCCCTGATTCGCGCCGTGCAGTCCCTTGCGGCGGACGAACCGGATCTTGGAAGCAAGCTGCGCCTGCGTTTTGTCGGCAATATCCAGGGGAAGTTCCTGCCCCTGGTCGAAGAATCGCCGGTCGAGATTCTCACGGGCCGACTGTCCTATCTGGAGAGTCTGCGTGCGATGGCTCACAGTTCCGTTCTGGTCTTGCTCGACGCGCCGAGCGACACGGGCGTGAACCCGTTCCTGCCGTCCAAGCTCATCGATTACCTCGGCGCGATGCGGCCGATTCTGGGGATCACCGAGACGCGGGGCACGGCGGCCGATGTGTTGCGCGAGTTTGGCCACCCGGTCATCCGGCCGCAGGACGTCGCCGGCATCGCCCGGCAGATTGCCGCGTGGCTGGAGTGCCCACCGACCGGTCCGGCGCGGACGCCCGAGGCATTTCATTCCGCGCGCGTGGTGGGTGAACTGGCGCGCGTCATCGAAGAGGCGTCGAACGCCCGCTGACAGGCGGCCCGACGGCCGGAGAGGCGGGTTGACACAAAGCGGCGTGGATATCCTGTTCATCATCCTGATCTTCTTTTGCGGCGCGTTTGTCCAGGGCGCCGCGGGATTCGGCTTCGGCCTGTTTTCCGTTGGACTGCTGTCATTCTTCCTCACGCTGCCGCAGAGCACGGCCACCGTGCTGGCGCTCACCGTCCTGCTGTCCGTGCAGATCCTCGTGCGCTACCGAAAATTCATCCGCCTTGGCGACATCCGGGTCCTGTTTGGCGCTGCGCTCGCCGGGCGGGTGGGCGCCTACTTCTTCCTTGCCAGTTTTGGCGATGCGCTGTGGATCAAACGCGCTCTGGGCGCTCTCCTGCTGGGGGTCGTCCTGTTGACCGCGCTGCAGGAACGCGGGCGCGTCCGCCTGCCGCGCCTGAATCCGCGACTGTTGGAGTTGGCGGCCGGGGGAGTCGGCGGTTTTGTCGGCGGCGCGTTTGCCGTCGGGGGCACATTCTTCGTTCTGTACATGCTGGGCAGGTACGACGACAAGCGGCACTACACGGCCAACATCCAGGCGCTGTTTCTGACGTTGAACGTGCTGAGCCTCACGCTCGACGCGGCGCTCGGACACCTGCCGCACCGCACGTACCTCTACGTCGCCGTCGGCGCGCTGTTCGCGTTTCTCGGCGTGCGGCTCGGACTGATGTGCTTTGAGCGGATTCCGATGAAGTGGATTCGGCGTATCGTCCACGGCATTGTTGTCGCGGCGGCCTGCAGTCTTCTCGCGTTCGGCTGACGCACCGCCGCCGGGCCCTGCCGGGGGGCTGCACTACGGCGGACCGCTGGGGCGCAGCCGAGGGCCTGCACTACGGCAGACCGCTGCGGCGCAGCCGAGGGGCACGACGGGCCCCGCGCGGCGGGTCCGATGTGGATGATTAGATGTTGCGGGCGTTTTGTCACGAACAGATGAAATTATTTATGACAGCATGGAAGGAAAACGCGTACAGTCGGCGTACAGTCTCCTTATGGGCGAGCAGGCGCTCACTCTGTCGCCGGAGATTCCGGGGCCATCGGCACGGGCAAGGCCGCGCCCGCGCCTTGCCCGTGTGCAGTGGGCGGCCGAAATTTCCGGTTCGCGCGGCAACACCCGTTTGCCGAGCGAGCCGGGGCAACGAAAGGACGGCTGACGAATGAACCGGTCGGAGTCGCAGGACAGAAAGATTGCCGCTTTGCGGATGCTGCTCGCCTCCCGCCAGGGGCGCGGCATTCTCTTGCAGAGCCAGGCCGCCGCGAGCTGGCTGACAGGCGCACGCACCTTTATCAACCTCGCCGCCGAGACTTCCTGCCTGCAAGTGCTGGTGACGGAGGACGCTGTACACTGCCTGGCGAACAACATCGAGGCGCTTCGGCTGCAGCAGGAGGAGGCCACGGGATATGACGCGCGGTGGGTGGATTACCCGTGGTACGATCCCGGGCAGAGCCGGAGACTGGTGGAGCGCCTTGCCGGGTCCTCGTCGCGGCCGCTGCTTACCGAGTCGGATATCGACGGCGAACTGTTCGAATTGATGAACGTGCTCGACGCGTACGAACAGGAGGTCATGCGGCGCCTGGCCGCGGACACTGTGGAGGCTGTGCAGGAGGTCGCGCGCGAGTTTGCGCCGGGAGAGAGCGAGTTCGCCGTGGCCGGACGGCTTGCGCGGGCGTTCTGGGAGCGCGGCGCAGAGCCGATCGTCCTGCTTGTGGCGGGCGACGGGCGCGCGATGCTGCGGCGGCATCCGGTCCCCACGGACCAGGGCATCGAGCATTACGGGCTGCTCGTGGCTTGCGGACGCCGTCAGGGGCTCGTGGCGTCCGCCACGCGCAGCGTCGCGTTTGGCCGTCTGCCAGACGACCTGAGGGAGAGGCAGGCGGCTTCAGGCTACGTCGACGCGGTCGCCATCGCACACAGCCGTCCGGGCGTCGCGCTCACCGATCTCTTTGCGCGCATTCAGCAGGCGTACGAGGAGCGGGGTTTTCCCGGGGAATGGGAGCGGCACCACCAGGGCGGGGTGGGCGGGTATGGATCGAGGACGCGGCTCGCGATTCCGTCCTCCGATGCCGTGTTGCGGGCGGGCATGACGGTTGCCTGGAATCCGACCGTGATGGGCGCGAAGAGCGAGGACACCTGCCTCGTGCGGGAGGATTGGCCGGAGATCCTCGGGGTGAAGGCGGGAACCTGGCCGACGACCGAGCACCGGGTGGCCGGGTTGACCCTCCCGCGGCCGGATATTCTGGCGAGGTGACCAACGGCGGGGGGATGGCGCTTCCGTGGATGCGCTGATGGGCTGTGACGAGCCCATCTGACGAACTGGGCGGTTGCCCGAGAGGAGAATTGTCGATGCGTTTGGGACTGTATCACAGTTGTTTCTTGTCGTGGGATCTGGAGAAGCTGTTTTCGTGGATGGCGCAGCAGGGAATGAAAGACGTGGAACTGCACGGCGGACCTCGCTATTCCCACATGGACTGGCGTGCCATAGCAAAAGGACGCACAGGCGAAGTCCGGCGCCTCACGGAAAAATACGGTATGCAGATCAGCGATATCATGTATGGGGGATTCCCCTTTCTGGATCCGGACCCGGAGCGTCGGGAGCGCGCCGTGGAGGACGCGATGACGCTGTTGGCGGCTGCGCGCCAACTGGATATTCCGTCCGTGTCCGTCTTCACGGGGCGCGATCCGCTGCTTTCCATCGAGCAGAACCTGGACCGGATGGAGGAAGTGTTTCCGCGTCTGCTGGATTTTGCCGCGCGGCAGGATGTCAGTATTCTGCTCGAGAATTGCCCGATGAGTCACGACTGGCCGCCGACTCACAACATCGCCTTTAGTCCGCAGATATGGCTGGAGATCTTCGACCGACTGGATTCCGCCTATTTTGGGCTGAATTTTGATCCATCCCATCTGGTGTGGCAGGACATCGATTACCTGTCGGCGGCGTCAGAATTCCGTGAGCGGATCAGGCTCGTTCAGGCCAAGGACTCGCTCCGTCTGCCTCATGTACAGCGCATCACGGGAATTCTCGACGGCCGGTTCTGGGAACACCGCATTCCCGGACGCGGCGAGGTGGACTGGAACCTGCTCACGACAACCCTGGTGGCGTCGGGATATGGGGGACCTCTCATGATCGAACACGAAGATCCGTTCTACGCCGGTTCAGAGGCGGCGGTCAAACGCGGAGTCCTTGCCACCGTGATGCACCTGCGGCCACTCTTGGACGTGGAACTGTTGCGGGCATAGAACCGCCGCGGGGATACACGGGGAACGGTCGGACGATCGAGTGCCCGCAGTCTGAAAGGCGCGATCTCCGTGCGGATCGGGATCCGCACGGAGAGATCGCGCCGTTCTTCGAGAAGAGCAGGTCACGGGAGGCAGCGCACGTGATTCTCACGAGTCTGGAATCGGTGGTTGCGGGGAGCAGTCTGGAGGAACGTTGCACGATTCTGCGGCAGGCTGGGTTTTCAGGCGTCGACATCCTGGGGCACACCCTGGCGCAAAGGATTCCCGAGGTCAGGGACGCCATGGCCGCGACGGCCATTCGCCTTGTCGCTGTCTACGCACGGCTTGGCGCGGAGACGCTGCTGGCGGCGGGCGTTCACGCGCGGGCGCGCGCGGTGGATATCATGAAGGAACGACTGGAGACGGCGGCGGAACTTGGGGCGAAGGCCGTCATTTTCGTTCCGGTCTTCGGCGGGCCGCGGATGCGGGTCGAGGTGGAGCGGATGGTCCTGATCGCGCTCCTGGACGAGTTGTCGTCCCACGCGGAACGGTGCGAGGTGCCGTTGGTGCTCGAACCGCTGAGCCGGCTGGACACGCACTTGATCTACGATCCGAGCACGGCGGTCGAGATTGTGCAGGAGATCGGGAGCCCCATGTTGCGCACGATGGTGGATACGTATCACATGGAGCGGCAGGGGCTTGACATGGACAAGGCGATCCGGTCAGCCGCGCGCTATATGCCGCTGGTGCACCTTTCGGACAGCCATCGACGGTTACCGGGCCAGGGGAGAATCGACTTCGGCAAGGTTCTTGCAACTCTGTCTGAAGTCGGCTTCGACGGGCCCATGGGATTCGAATGCGATGGAGCGCACAGTTTCGAGGAGCTGCGCATGGCGGCGGAGTACCTGGAGAGCGTGTGGGACGGTTGACCTCAGTCCGTTGGTCGGGGTCCGCCGATTCGGAGGACGCGGTACAGCGCGAGCATCAGCGTGGCGACCGAGAGGACGCCACAGCCGCCAAACGCGAACGAGAGGACAAGCCCGGTTGATCGGGGGAGCCAACCCGACATGCGCGCCAGACCGCTCGCAAAGCTTGCCGCGTAGAGCCATGCGGCGGTTGCGATCCAGTTTGCGGGGACCATTTCGTCCAAGCCGGGAGCGGTCTTGCGCTCGGGCCGATGGCTGAACCGGTACTCGAACCACAGAAATGGGACGATCTTTTGCACATACGAGAACGCGAGGGGGAGCAATCCGCCAAACAACAGGAGGAACCCCGCCAAAAAACCGGATCTCCGCGAATCAAAGGAAATGGCGGCCAGTGCGAGACTGGCCGCGACCAGGGCGACGCTCAGCGCAAGGAGTGCGGAGCGCATGGGCTTGACCAGCGCCCTGCGCTTGCGCGCTGCGAGGACGCGCCACGCGTCGGCGGCAAACAGCATGATGCCCGCGAAGGATGCCAGACAGCCCGCCACCGTGAGCGCGCGCATGAGCATCTGCGTGGCTGGCGCAAGACCGCCCCCCCACGTGAAGATGGCCGGCGCCTGGGAGATGATCACTGCGGCCAATCCCCCGAACCACCAGGCGGCCGTCTTCGCCGACGAGACTTCATAGCCGTGCGACAGAGTGAACATCGGGATGAATTTATAGGATATGATCATCACCAGACCGACCCAGAACCCGAGCGATCCGGCCGCGACATGCGTCAACAGCAGGGACGGCGTCTCGGTCGCGGGCGAGAATGCCTGCCACAGGCCGGCGGCCACCACCCAGGCGAAAAATGCTGCGGGCAGCCACAGCAAGCGATGGACATGCGTCTTGTTGCGCGCCAGACGGTAACTCTTGGCGAGAAAGGCGCCATAGGCGATCAGGCCGGCGGTGAGCAGGACGCCGCCCGCTCCGACCAGACGCCAGTCCCCGAGCGCGAACCCCAGGACCATCATCACCACGGAAACCGCGTGTATCGGCAGGTGCCACAGCGCGACGTGGCGCGGAAGCGGAGGCGCCTGAAAGGCGATCGACACCACCTGAAAGAGAACGCCGGCCGCGATGGTCAACAGTCCACCGAGGACAAGCGTGTGGATGGCGGCGAGCGATACCGGTGTTCCCGCTATCGATTCCGACCATGTGGACAGGCTGGCCGCGCTGACGCCGAAACCGACCGCACAGGCGGTCAGTCCTGTGAATAGATACCCTATAGTCGGGCTCAACCTCTTTTTGCCGCTGCCGTTCATCCGTTCGTACTCCTTCCCCTGTACATGGCGTGGTAAGATAGTTGTAGCATACACCGTCGGTCCCCTGCGGCAGCGATCCACGTCACAGGCGATCGCTGAAAAGTGGGCCTGTTTCACGACAATTTTGCGTGGCGGGTGAGGCGCGACATGAGCCTGCGGGAATTTGCCGCCAGGGTGCGCGAGAGAAACGCTGAACTGGATCAGCGATTTGTGGATTTCCTGCAGCGTCACATGGACCTCGTGCTTGCCGTCGGGGTGCTTGGCCTGGTCATTTGGGCGGGCGCGACAGACCGCCCGACATACGTGCTGGAGATTGCGGTGGTGGGCGCGGTGAGTTTTTACGCCGGGTTTGTCGAATCACTGGGATTGGGGGCGCTGCTGCTTGGCTGGGGAGTGGTGCAGCGGACGATGGGCAGCCCGGGGCTCGATATCTCCAGCGGCATGATGCAGGTGTTCGGCTACGGCTGTGTCGCGTGGTTGGGGTTTCGTCACCGCGAACAGCAGCGACGGGAAAAGGAACGCTCCAGTACGCGCCTGTCGCACGCCGACTCCGTAATTCCCTGGGCGGTCGCCAATGAGGTGCGGACGTCATTGGCAGCCGTGCGCTTCTTGTTGTTTCCGCTTGACGAACAGGAGACGCCGAGGTCGATCCGGCAGGTGACAGACGAGTTGAAGCGCCTCGAAGAGATCTTCTCCGAGATTGAACGGCAGGATCGGGAAGAGCATGAGGCGGGAAACCGCTAGAATTGGGCAGGGGACGGGCCGGACGTAGAGGGCCGTGGATGCGGTGGTCCGCACGGAGTGTGGTCTGACGTGTTTTCGCACGAGTTTTACAGAGAAGGGGCGGTTGCAGTGACCGGGACTGCGGCGCAAAATGATGGGTCGGAAAGACAACTGGACGTGATACCGGCGGGGTTGTGGCGGGCGCTGTCCGAGTACTCGGCCGACGCGCTGATTCTGATGAATCGGCTGCGGCGTGTCCTCTATATGAACAGGGCCGCACGCGAGTTGCTTGGTGAGGAGCGCGTTGGCGCGTTGTGCGGAGAACTGTTGGGCTGTCGGGAAGAAGAAACCTGCCATCTTATGGAGTCGGGTGCGTGTTTTGGGCAATGCGTCCTGCAGAGCCGGCAACCCCTCACCGATGTCGAGATGACGATCGTGCGTGGGGACGGAGGAGTCATCCCTGTCGCGGTGTCGTATTCCTACATCCCCGACGGGACGGGCCAGGACTATTTTCTCATGGCCATCCGCGACCAGACGGACCGCAAGCTGTCCGAGGCCGAGCACCAGCGCAGTGAGGAACTGCGCCTGACGCTCCGGGAACGGGAACGCCTCGCGCGGGATCTGCACGACGGTGTCGTCCAGGACGTCGCCTATGCAAACCTGCAGGTGAAGAATCTTCTCGGAGGCGAGGATGTGACAGCACTGTTGCGCGGGGAACTCGAGACCGTCTCCAAAGTCCTCGAGCAGAGTTACCTCGAACTGCGCCAGGCGTTGTTTGATCTCACGTTTCATGTGCGCGGCGGGCTCGCCGACCATCTGCGCAAACACCTGCACGACTTTGAAGTGCAGACGGGTGTCGAGACGCGTCTGAGTGAGCAGGACGTGCCGCACGATCTCGAACCGTTCACCGTTGACCAGGTGTGCAAGATGCTGCGCGAGGCTCTCGCCAACGTCCGCAAGCACGCGGACGCGCACAGCGTCAACGTGGAGTTGGCGTGCAGCGATGAACAATTGACATGTGAGATTTCCGATGACGGCAAGGGATTCGCCGAGACGGAGTTTGGCAACCTCCACTTCGGGCTGCGAGCCATGCGCGAAAGGTGCGACATGCTTGGGGGTGCGCTCCAGGTGAGGAGTTCTCCCGGTGCAGGGACCACCATCACGATCACAGTTCCCGCGCGCCGCTGATCCGGGGAGCAGTGTGCGCTCCCCCGTTGGGGGCCAACCGTGCAACGGCGCCGGAGAGGCGGCGCAATTTGTGCGATGCGTCACATGTCCTGGGACCGGATAACCGTATACTGAACCGTGAATGGAGGGTTGTCGCGTGATTGACCTTATGGAGGCCAAGGCCGCCTTGGAAACCGTGTTGGACCCGGAACTCGGGTTGAACGTTGTGGAGCTCGGCTTGGTCTACGAGGTTGCGGAGCCGCAGGAGGGCGATCTGTACGTACGCATGACCATGACGACGCCCGGCTGTCCCATGCACGACAACATCAGCGAGTCGGTGGAGTGGACGGCCATGCGTGTTCCCGGAGTGGCATCCGTGAAAGTGGACGTGGTGTTTGACCCGCCGTGGGTGCCAGAGATGATGACGGACGAAGCGAAGGTCAAGCTGGGGTGGGCGTAGCCGCGCCGGGAGCGGTCCGACCCGTCTTTGTACAACCGCGTCAGGGACGCCGCGGGCGAAGGATGCACATTCGCCGCGCCACGCCCGCCGATGCGGCGGTGGGCGAGCGGTGGGCCTCCGGCAGGACGAAGACTTGCTGGGTCGCCCGTGTCCCTTTGCTCGTCGCGAGTTTCGCGGCGCAGCCGCGCTGTCTGAGCAGGAGCAAAGGGATACGGGCGGCTGGCACAGACCTATTGTCCGGGTAGACCCTAACGGACTAACGGACTAACGGACGGGACGACTGTTGGGACAGGCGAGACGATCCCGCGCGCGGCCACGGTCACGGCTGGTGCGCCACTAGCGACTATAACCCCTGGAGGGATGAACGATGGCCAGAAAACTGGTTTTGTTGGACGTGCGCGACGTGTTGCGCAGGAAGGAAGAGCCATTTCCGCTGATCATGAAAAACGTCGAGGCCGTCGAAGGCCAGGATGTCCTCGAACTGCACGCGACGTTTGACCCGGTGCCGCTCGAGAAAGTGCTGGGCAAGCAGGGGTTCAAGCACATCGTCCGGAGCGAGGCGGACGATCACTTTATCATACAGTTCTACAAGGATGAGTTGAGTCTCCCTTTTTGGCACCTTGACAACCGAGGGCTTGAGCCTCCGGAGCCCATGACCCGTTCATTGGAAATGCTGGAGGCAGCTCCGGAATTTGCGCAGGGCACATGGGGACTCGAGATTTGGAACGAGCGTGTGCCGGCGGTCTTGCTGCCCGAGTTGGAGGATCGGGGCTATCAGTTCGACATCCGGGACGAGGGCGAAGAGACGGTCGTCGTGAATATTCATCGGTGAAACGTGGATGGCCGGTAGTTCGCCGACCGTCGCGTGGATTCGGACGTTGCCAGGCCCGGACCGCGTGATGGCGGATCCGGGCCTTTTTGCAAGCACTTTGCCGAGGTTCCCCTGCCTATGACGCGCGGAGGAATTCACGCCACACTTTTCGGATATTGATCACGTACAGCACCTCCACGGCAAACGCGATCAGCGCAGCGCTCACCAGACCGCATCCCGCCGCGACTGCCCACACGGCGCGCAGCGGCACTGCGATGGACGTCGCGGCCACGCCGGCGGCAAATGCGTAAAAGACAGGCACGCTGTATTTGAGCGGCAACAACTGGGACATCAGAGGCACTTTCTCCTTGCCCGAGCGGGGACCATAGCGTTCACTCCACACCAGGAAGGGGATGATCTTGTATGTGTAGCTCATGACGGTGAGCGTCACGCAGCCCCAGAGATAGAAGGACACGACACTTTGGATGTCGGACTGTGCCTGCCGCAACGCGATCAGCACCGTGAACGCCAGGAGCGCGGCCATCCCGAGGGCGGCGGCGGTGACGACGCCGATTATTGGGGGCTCAAGCACCTTGCGCATCCGCTTTTTCATGACGCTGCGCAAGTACCACAGGTGGTTGCCAAGCGCCCCTGCGCCGCACAGGGCGCCGACGGCCATAAGCCAACCTGTGTGCAGCCAGACGCCGGCCAGCAGGGCGGCAACCGCAATGTGCGCAAGGCCGAACGTCCATTTTTCGCGCCAAGCGGCGTAGCCGTGCGACAGTGTGAACATGGGAAACAACTTGAAGCTGAATCCCATTAAAAGGAAACTGAAGAATCCGCCGACGGCGAGGATGATATGGGTTGCAATGAGCGAATCCATCCAGGGATTCAGCCCCGGGGTCGCATTGCCGTCCGTCAGAACCAGCAGGACGGCGACGGCAACCGCAACCGCGAGATACGCGTGGGCAGACACGACGAACCACCTCATGGGACCGGGGACGCGCGACTTTGCGAGCGACCAGAGGATAATGCCGCAATAGACCCAGATGGCGATCGCCGCCATGCTGCCGAAGATCAGAAAGCCAGTGCTCGACCACGTCTGCATGGCGTGCCACAAGCCGAGGAAGGCGACGAGATAGAGCCAGAAGTTCCAGCGTGCGGCCTTCTGTCCCAGGACGGGAATGAGAAAGGCGACTGTGGAGAGTTGATACACGGCGCCCATCACAAAGGCCAGGAGCGCGCCGAGCGTAAGGGCGTGCGTCAGCGCCACAACGGAAGCCGCGCCGGGATCGTTTGCCTGGACCGCGCGCAACTGCGTCAGCAAATCAACGGCAAACAGAATATAGGAAAGAATACCCAAAAGCATGTAGCGGATTGGCAATGTGAATGGGGGCGATTGGCTGGTGCGCAGGCCGCCTGCGGTGACGGTGAGCGCGGGCCGGGCGCCGGCTGGACGCGAATCCTGTGGAGACATGGCGTGACACCTCCGACGGTTGTGCGAAATCCGATAGGCGCGGCGCAAAGGATGCCGATCAAAAATGCTGCCGATGATTTCAGTGTACCACGGCAAGTGTACCGAATGTGCGAGATTGACGCTGTGCGCGTCATCACGCCGGCGCATACGATCTCCCGAACGCGGGGCAACCTGTCGATGTGGTCCGGTTGCGACAGGCGTGCAGCTCGGGAGAACTGGCCATTGGCGGTTTGAAAATGTAGAATTGTGTTTGGTATCATTTATCCTGCGTGCTGGACAAGCGGATCTCCGCATCCGCGCGACAAAAATTACCTCGGAAGTGGTGGGGCGTGTGGGACAAGGTGGACTGAGACCGCCGCTTCAGGCGGGGTCTTCGTGGCAGTTCGCGTGGTTGAATCTCTCCGTTGCGGACATGGTCGTGGTGGGCTTGATGCTGGTCGTTTTCGCGCTGGCACTCATCATGCGCTGGCCGGGTGAACACTCATGAAGACGAACTGGACCCGTGCGTTGCGCACCTCCATCGAACGCAACATCACGATGGACAACCTGCTGCCGGACCGTTTGCCAAAGTACGTTCACTCGTATGTGTACCTGTTCGGCGTGCTGACGCTGGCGTCGTTTGTCTGGCTCATCGTGACCGGGACCGTGCTGGCCTTCTTTGGTCCCGAGTGGTGGCACGTATCGCCAGTCGGGCATTTCTTCAACAGCATGCACTTTTGGTCGGTGCAGGCGTTCTTCTTCTTCATGGTCCTGCACCTGTGGGCGCAATTCCTGATGGCGGCCTGGCGGGGAGGCAGGCATTTCACCTGGATCAGCGGGTGGCTGCTGTTTCTCATCTCCATCGTGGGCGGACTCACGGGGTATTTGTCGCAGACCAACTTCGACGCGCAGTGGGTCGGCGTGCAGGGCAAGGACGCGATGAACTCGGTCGGCGTCGGTGGTTTTTTTAACCTCCTCAATTTCGGCCAGATGTATGGGCTGCACATCTTCATTATCCCATTCGCCCTTATGGCGTTGATCTCCGGGCACCTGTTTCTGGTGCGCAAACACGGCGTGGTCGAACCGCTGCCGTGGGACGGGAAGGGGGATGATGCGCGATGAGTGCGACCAAGGGCGGGCCAAAGGGAAGCGGCGCAAAGAAGACATATGAAGAGATGCCATACGACCTCGTGAAGGAAGGCACGCTCGCGGTTCTCGCGGTCGGGGCGCTGGTCCTCGTTCTGTCGGGCGTTCTGTCGACGCCGGACGTGCCTGCCCTGACTGCCCAGCAGGTGGTGCAACAGGATCCCATGCTGCTCGTCACGACAGAACTGAACCACCTGGGCCTGCAGGACGCCATCGCGAATTACGGTCCGCCGTACAACCACGGAACCGGTGCGGTGCAGTCGCTCGGGCCGTTTGCCCCGCAGCAGTGGGCGGGCGTCCAGGTGCCAGTGAATGCGCGCAAGGACGACGTCCTGATTCCGCTGCACCGGATGGCGGTGATGGACCCGGCAGTCAAGCGGACGCTCGCAGCGTGGGACCACGGGTCGTCGGCGCAGCAACTCGCGTGGGTGGCGAACGTGCAGAAGGTACTGCCGCAAAGCTCCGTCAGGCACGACAGACTTGTTCTGCCGAACCCGGGCGCTGTACAATACGGACCGGTGCCGCAGATGGTGAACGACTACCTGCGCATCGCGCGCAGCGGGCTGCTGGAAGCCGCGATCGACGGCGCGGTCGGCCCGGTGCCGGTGCTCAACCGCACAAAGGCGCTTCTCCTGCTGGAGAACACCGCGGATACGGCGTACGCGACCAAGCTCAATATGCTTGGGGACGAATGGGGGGTCATGAAGGAGACCGGAAATTATCCCGGCGCCGTCTGGCTCTGGTACTACACGCTGCTCTATCAGATTCCTCCGTACAACACATCGGATTCGGCCGATCTGCTGGCCGTGTTGACCGTCACGATCGTCACGTTCATTCTCATGATGACGCCGTTTATCCCGGGTCTGCGCAGCATTCCGCGCTGGCTCAAGATCTACCGCCTGATCTGGCGCGACCACTATCGTGAGACGCGCGAACGCGGGGGAACCCAGTCATGACGCGGCGCATCGTCCGCTGGCTCGTTGCGCCGCCGCCGCTTTTGGCAGCCGTTTTGCTCGTCGTGGGCATCTACGGTACGGGCGTTGTCTATCACGCACTCACGCTGCGCGCGTGGGGCAGCGCGCTGTTTGGCCTTTCGCTGGTGCTTGCCTGCGTGTTTGCGCTGGGCACCCCGTTGGCGATCGCGATGCAGGCCAGAAAAGACGCGCGAGCCAGCAAGAGGAGTCGCCATTGACTCGTCCTGTTGGCTCTCACGGACGTAACGCCGAGGTCATCCCTGCGGCTGGTAACTGCAGGCAGGGTCGCTTTGCATATAGTCTCCCGTGACGGCAAACGCTCGTGCGCGCGATCCTCCGCAGACGTGGCGGAACTCGCATCGGCCGCATTTGCCCTTCAATTCATCCTTTGCGCGCATCTTCCGAAACAGGTCGCTGGCGCGATAGATGTCGACCAGCGGGGTGCTCTGCACGTTGCCTGCGCATTCGGGCAGGAAGCCGCTCGGGTAGACGTCCCCGGTGTGGGAAATGAAGACAAACCCGTCGCCGTCGTTTACGGGGCGGACTCCGCGCAGCGCGTCCCGCGGCGCGCGCTGCGCGGTCTGTCCGGACCCCGGATGTGGCTCGCGCCGCGCCTCCCCTGACTGCCGTTGCATGATCACACGGCGATAGAAAGGCGCCTCTGTCGCCTTGACCGCGAACGGGCGCGTCAGGGACTGGCCGTAAATCCACTTCATGATTTCCTCATTCTGTTCCGGAGTGGTCATGAGATCCTCTGACGCCCTGCCTGTCGGCACGAGAAAAAAGAGGCTCCACAAGTCGGCGCCGAACAGTTCGGCCATATCGGCGACGCCCTCCAGTTCCTCATGGTTCAGGGCGCTCACCGTCGTGTTGATCTGCAGCGGCAGGCCGATGTCGGCGACGCTGTACAGCGCCTTGACCGTGTCCAGAAATGAACCCTTGACGCCGCGGAAGCGGTCGTGCGCCTTGGCGGTGGCGCCGTCCAGGCTCAGCGCGAGCCGCTTGACGCCGGCCCGGCGCATCCGCCAAATCGCGGCGCGCGTCATACGTGGTGTGACGCTGGCGGCGAGCGAGACGCGGACACCCTGTTCGCGCGCGTAGTCGATGATCTCCCAAAGGTCCTCGCGTTCCAGCGGGTCGCCGCCCGTAATGACCAGCAGAGGGTCGTGAAAGCCACTCACCTGATCGACCACAGACCTGGCTTCCTGCAGATTGAGTTCGCCAGGATGGCGGTGTCTCTGTGCTTCCGCGCGGCAATGGACGCAGTGCAGTTGGCAGGCGCGCGTGATCTCCCACATGACAATGTGCGGCGATTGCGCGTAGTCTGTTTGGGTCGCTGGCATCATGGTAGCCCCTCCTCAATGCGCCCGGGTTAGCGGGCGGCTTTTTGACGGCGGTACTGCTGTCTGGCGGACGCCAGGATGTTGCCCGTCACCCAGACCCCCAAGAGCCAGACCGGTATGCCGAGCACCAGGCCAAATGGGTGTCCCTGAAAGATGGCGCGGTAGATCAGTGCTGTGCCATAAATGCCGGCGGCCAGCGCGGCGAGCCATACGACCCACAATTTCAATCCTCCGTACATATCGATGACCTCCTGTTCAAATGGAATGCTACCCGCAAGGTCTGTGCCAGCAGCCCGTATCCCTTTGTTCCTGCTCAAACCGCTCGGCTGCACCGCGCAACTCGCGACGGGCAATGGGACACGGGCACCCAGCAGCGAGTCTTCGTCCCCCCGCTGGCCCATGGCTGGCCTGCGTGCGGCCGTGACGCGGCGGATTTTTGTCCTGCTGCCGGTCTAGGGGAACTGTGAAAGAGTCCGGAGCGCAATCCACAATGGACGTAAATATGGACAGGACTGCGACGGACCGATCGAATTTCACAGTTTCCCTACCCGGCGTGGAGGACGCCGCCCGGCGTATTGCCCGGCATGTCCTGGGAATCCCGGCCTGAATAGCAGGCGGGAACGCCACTTGCCGGCGCTACGTCGACGCCCGCCCGGAACTCCTGGCGGCAGGTCGCGCGCAACGGACACTCGACGCACGCGTCGCTGCTCTCGAGCTTGCGGTACCAATCCCGCCAGATCAGTCGGTGAACGCCCATGACCCGCGGCAGTTTGTTCAATCCGGGAATGAAGGGAAGCACGACGAGCAGGCCAAACATCAGGCCCATTGTGTAGGCGGCCAGTTGATCGCCGTTGGGCAGCGTGTTCCACGGCGGCATCTGATACAGCGCGGTGTACGGCGTGAGCCACCAGGGGCCGGGATAGGCCTGTTCATCGTGGTTGATGCCCCATTGGCCGCCTTGCATGTTGATCTGGCCGGCCATGTTCGTCAGAACAGCGCCCTGGAGGAACAACAGGTCGTTTTGCACGTTCCAGCGATACGGACCGGCGTTGGTCTCGCGGTCAAGCGCACCCGACAGCAGCCCGGATTTCGCGAGTGCCAGTTCGTCTTTCATCATCAGTGCCACGGGGCCGTACTGGCCCGGTGGAATCACGACCTGCCCGCCTTGCACCCTGGCTTTGCCCAAGGCGGTCGAGAGGTTCTGGTCCCACTGTTGCTGCTGACCGTACGGCGCCCGCTCATAGGTCTTGAGCGCCGCGGACAAAGTCTGGTTCCCGGAGGCCGTTGCGAGCATCCCGAGCGGCTGGAGGACATCGGCGTTTGCAGTGTGGATCGCGTACGGCGTTCCCCACCAGGTTTCAGGGGCGAACGGTCCAATGGCCTGCGTGCTCTGCGCAACTCCGTGCCAACCGTTGTTGTACGGCGGGCCGTAGGATGCGATGGCGCCCTGGCCGTCGAGGTCTCCCAAGGCCGTCTGCATCACCACGACGGGCTGGGACAGCGCCGCCTCCTTGTTCGTCACCGCCGGACGGAACGGGGCGCCAAACAGCGCCGCGGACCCGAGAATCAGGACGCCTGCCACCGACAGGCTCAGCACGCCCTCTTTTACCATGTCGAAATCGCGTTGCGGGAAGCGCAGGGTATCCCTGCGAAACACGAGCGTTTTCATCGTTGGTCGCCTCCCTTGCCCAGAGCGCGCGCCTGATAGGGTGGGACGACGCCCTTTGCCCGGACCGCGACAAGGTGCCAACCGACCAGCAGAATGAGGATCAGCGGCAGGACGGCGATGTGCAGTCCATAGACCTGCCCGTTGTTCAGGATGTTGAGAAATCCGTCCATCCCGGCGCCGTTAAAGGCGTCCTTGCTCTGTACCTGATTCCATTGCGAGAAAAAGTCGCCGCGCGACAGGTAGCCGGTGAACCCTTCGACGACCGAGACGCCGAATGAGAGTGCCCCCAAAACCCAGGTCAGGGCGCGTCCTTCACGCCACGAACCCATGAAAAACTGCCCAACGAGGTGCATTGTCATGAAGAAGAAAAATGCCTGTACGCTCCAGAAGTGAACGGCCCGAAAGTACATGGCCACCTCCGACCCGGACTGATACCAGACTGCGCCCTTGGACGCCATGATGACGCCGGAAGCGATGCAGAAAACCAGACTGCTCAGGGTGAAGACCCCGAAGCTGTAGACCAGTGAAGACACGTATACCGGTTGCTCGGACGGGAGAAGATTGTCCCAGGTCAGTTTCTCCGAGACCCGCGTGCGGATGATTCGCGTCCAGTTCATTCTTGTCCACCCCGTTTTCCGTGCGGGTACTTGATTGCGACAAATGCGATGAAGACCGCCAGCCAGAGAAATCCTGCATAGTAGTTCGGCCATGCGTTGGCTGTGTTGACCACGGGCGGCCCCTCCTCTCGAAATGGTTCAGCATGCAGCTCCGCGCCAGCGGGGTCCATGTGTTTCCGTCTGTCTTGATTATCCATGAGTCAGGGGCGTTGCGGCAGGGCCACGCAGACGACAGTATCCCGTCTGCTGTGACCATTTTCCCGGGCATACGAACGGACCATGCAAATAGTCCGAATGGACGATGCAAGGCCGGTTTCACTGCCGTTTTCGACTTTCCCGTCCGCGGTCTTGAACTCGGGGTTGCGCAGTGCGGACCGCTACCGATACACTAGAAGTAGCTGAATGGTGCGCGGCAAGCACTGCCTGTCCGCGAAAAGGCGCGCCGAGGAGGAGGGATGCAGTGTATGGAAGATGCGGTCGCAAGGCCTGAATGCTCGATTGAGAAGGCGCTCGGAGTGCTTGGGAACAAATGGTCTTTTCTCGTTCTGCGGGAATTGTACAAAGGCAAACGACGCTTCAGCGAACTGCAGCGGGAGTTGCGCGGTATCAGCCCGAAATCCCTGACCGATACGCTGCGTCATCTGGAGGCCAACGGCGTGGTGAATCGCAGGGTATTCCCGACTGTGCCTGTAACGGTCGAGTACTCATTGACGGAGAAGGGCGGGGCGTTCCATGTCGTGCTCAAGGAAATGAAGCGCTGGGGGGCGGAATGGACATAACCGGTCAGCCGAGGCTTCGCGCGGCGGGGTGTCAGGAGTCGTGCGCGGCGACCGGGAAGTGATCCGACAGTGCGTCGATGACGAGGTCGAGCGTCAGTTTGTCCCTTGCGGCGAGCGTATGTCTGTGCGTGCCGTCCGCGAGGCTGAGCAGGAGCGGTGCGTCGCAGCGGCGCACGCGTTCCGTGAAGGCAAGAACGTCGCGGCGACAACTGAGCATGAGACTGGCGGAGAACTCGCCGTAGATCGGGTGGTCCACCGACACGTCAAGAACCTCGACACCCGCGTCGACGAGAATCAGCAGTTCTTTCTCCGTTTCATCGGGCGTGTGGGTGATGGTGATGACTTGAATGACGCGTCCAACGAGCGTGCCGGAATTTGGTTTGGCGAGGAAATACCCCTGCGGCGTCGCGATGATGGGATTCCCTTCCGCGCGCAAAATGGCAATGTCCTGTACGATCACCTGCCGGGTCACGCCGAAGTTGTGAGCCAGTTCAAGACCCGTGACGGGATCCGTCGCTTGCGCCAGCAGTGCGGCCAGACTTTCTCGCCGGTTGCCGATCGTGATCACCCCGTAACCGTTCGACTGATCGAACATCTGTGAACCCGGGCGTCTCCCCATCCATCATAGCATGAACGGGCGCCACGGTCATGTGCAGGCCCCTTCGCCGCGCGCGGCGGCGATAGGGAGAGCCGGTCCCGCGGATGGCGCGAATCGGATGTTTCGGCTTGCCGAATGTTCGGTTTGGCACTATACTAACATTCATAGAAGCACTCTCATAAATACTTGGCAAACTCGTCGAAAGACGGGGACGCAAAGCCACGGGTCTACGGACGTATCGCGCGACACGCGCGTCCGCCTATGATCGCCGGGTTGCCGCGCGGGATGAGCCCGCTCATTGACAACCTCTATTTTGCGGATGGTTGCTTTTTGCATGGCAAGCGGCCTCCGTGAGTCGTGTTTGCGCCTCGGTCAAAGTGAAATGGGGCGGTGCCGCATGAACCGGTTGTTGGGCAGTGTGAAGCGATGGCTTGCCAGCGAGGGCGACTCGTCATCAGGGGTCGCCGAAGCGGAGATCACCTCCGGAGTGGGCGGGTCAGTCCACCCGCAGCCTGAGACCGTCGGCGGCGGGACGGTCAGGGTGGGACGCAGTTTTATCGTCGTGGGCAATCCGCCGGGAGGTGGGGCGCTCGCCGTCTGCGTTGTCCCCGACGACTCGCGGCTGACGGTGACGATTGACGGGCGTCGCGCGGTGGGGCGGGTGGCCCTGACCAGTGACCAGGAGATCGTTGTGTCTCTCGTTCACGAGTCTCCTGCGCGCCGTTTCGCCGTCGAGGTGGCGGAGGACCGTTTCGAGGCGTCCGTTCGTGTGACCGTACGGCCCGGAGTGCGAAGGGTGTTGGAGGAGGCCGGTCCGGTTCATGAGGCGGTGCTGCGCGTCCTGGAGGAGCCGTGGCTTCCGGAGGAGGCGCCTGCGTCGGAGGTGCTGGACCTCCTGACAACGCGGGGGCTGAAGGGCAGACCTGACCTGCGCGCCGTGGCCGCGCTGTGCAGGGCGCAGGTCGAGACGTCCATGGTCGTCCTGCGCGGGAGACGGCCGACGCACGGGCGCGGCGAGCGGTATCGTCCGTGCGGCCTGGCGGCAGACTGGGCGGAACAGCCCGGCGAAGCGCCGTGGGTTGCCCAGGGCGCCCTGGTCGGTCAATTGGAGTCCGCGGTCCCGGCGGTTCCCGGGATTGACGTGACCGGTCAGGAGGTGCGGGTCTTTGAGGACGGGGGCAGGCAGGCCCTGTTGCGCGGCGTGCGGGATGCGGGAGGATCCGTGGTTGCCGTCCGGTCCGGGAGGATCCTGTTCACCCGCGCCCGCATTGACGTGGTTCCTGAGCTTGTTCTGGAAGGCGATCTCACCTCCCGCGACGGGCAGGTGATCTTCGACGGCGACGTCGCCGTGCGGGGTTCACTGCAGGAGGGGGCGCTTGTCAAGGCGTCGGGCAGGGTGGTTGTCAGCGGCGACGTCCTGGAGGCGACCGTGGAGGCGGGACGCGCCGTGGAGATCGCGGGAGCGGTCTTGCGCGCCAATATTCACGGGGGCCTTGCCCGCGCGCTGTACACGCGCGCGCACGTCTTGGTGATTGAGATGCGCGAGGACTGGGAACGATTTCGCGGGGAATACAGCCAACTGCTGGAGCACGCGGACGCGCGGCCGGATCTGTCGGACAAGACGCACCTGCTGGCAGGGATCCTGCTGTCGCGCCGGTACCGCCGGCTGGACGACTGCCTTGCCGCGACCATGACGTGGGAGGACTCCTACTACTTGCGCCATGACCCGTGCATCAACGAATTTACGCAACAGATTCGGAGCAAGTGGCATCGTGACGTGCGACAGGGGATTTTGCCGGACGACGTCGACCAGTTTGGCGTGGTGGCCGCGAGGGCGGAGGAGCATCTGCGGCTTCTGTTGACCGAGCCCATGCCGCCCGTGAGCGCGCACAGCATCAGTTCGAGCCAGGTTGACGCGACGGGAGACATCGTGGTCCACGGTGTCGGAGTCTTCTCCAGTCACCTGGAAAGTGGGCGCGACATTCTGGTTGAAGGTGTCGTGCGCGGAGGGTTTGTCCTGGCAGAGCGGGTGGCGCGGATCGGAGAACTCGGTTCGCCTGTCGGGGTTGAGAGCAGCGTTCGCGTGAACAGTCCCGACGGTCTGATTCGCATCGCCGTGCGACACGGAAACACCCTTGTTGACCTCGCAGGACGGAGAAGCCGAAGTACCAGCACGGAGCACAATGTGAAGTGGGGGGAGCGGTCGCATGTCGTATAGGGTTTATCTGGTCGACGATGCCCACGAGACGTTGGAAGCGCTCCGCCTGCAATATGAAATTCATCCCGAGATAGATGTGTATGGAATGGCCGACGACTCTGATACGGCTTGGGAAGCGATGTCGGTACGGAGGCCCGATATCGTGTCGATTGACATTGAGATGGGGTCTGCCAGCGGATTCGACCTGTGTGCGAGAGTGGTTCGCGAGATGCCGGGCGTCTTTGTCGTGATGTGTTCGGTAGACGCGGACGATGAACGCAGACGACAGGCGATGCGGGCCGGTGCGCACTGGTTTCTGGCCAAGCCAGTGGGCTATGGGGATATTCGCCAGTTGTTGGAGGCGGTTCGAAAGAGTCGTTCGTCCGGCGATGGCCATGCGGTGGACGGGACTGGCGGTGCAGGCGGACCCGGCCGGGATCAAGAAGCGAATGATGGTCTGTGGGATCTGTAGTTTGAGGTGGCTATGGAGGCGACCGCTGCCCCTTGCGGGGCGGGAGTCCGGTCTTGTCAGGATTCGGTCGCGGTGAACAGCGAAAGGAATGTCGCAACGAGATCCGGCGCGAGCGCCCGACCAGCTTCCTGTTCCAGAGTCGCTGTCGCTTTAGAGTGCGAAGCGTGCGCGACCGCGACCTCTGTCGCATACAGATCGGCAACGGCCAGAACGAGCGCGGTCGAGTCGATTTCGTTGTGGGTCTTGCGGTTGGGGAAGCCGGTGCCGTCGCAGCGTTCGTGATGGTCCAGAATGATGGACCGGATCTGCGGCAGCACCGCATGGCTTTCGAGCATGAACACGGAGAGCGTAGGGTGCTGCGTAAAGCGTTCCCAGGCGGACGGGGAGCGTCGCGGGTTTGCGATGATTTCGCTCTCTACGGCAGTCAGGCCGTAATCGCAGAAACGGCTCGCGTAGACGAGATTCTCATGCTGTCCCCGCGTGAAGCCGACGGCTTCGCACAGTGCCGAAGCGTAATGAACGCGGGCGTCGAGCAGGGCGGAAAAACGCGGATTGATCAGTTCCTGGGCATTTTGTGCGTCGAGCAGCAGCAAAAAGCGCGACAGTTTGTCCACTGCCAGGGGATCGGTCGCCATCGGATGGCTTTTGCTCGTGCTCCAGGCGTCCATGACGTCCTGCGTCTGCCTCCACTCGCGCCACATCCCCATCTGCCCGAACAGCAACTGGCCCTTCTCGATGAGCCGCATGGCAAGTCCGCGCTCTCCAAGCGAGAAGGAGAGATTGGACAGCGTGGCGCACAGGCGGGCGAGTTCTTCCTTTTCATAGTTGAGGATAGAGGACCAGACGAGGTCCAGGGCTCTCTCGGCCCAGCGGATACTCTCCCGATGGTCGCCGAGTACAAGGTGCAGGCGACTGAGTTCGGAGACGGACGGGAGGTGCTCGTACCTGCCCTTGTCTGCGGCGGATGCGAGGCAGCGCAGGGCGTCGTCCATCTGTCCGAGTTGTTCGTGGTGCAATCCGAGGTTGGTGAGTAGGTCCGATTCATACGTGAGGACGCCCGCTTCGGAGAAAAAATGCTGGCTCTTGAGGGTATTTTCCATCGCCTCGTGGTGGAAATCGTTGTGCGCTTGGACGAAGGCGAGATTTCCGTGCAACTGGGCGCGAAACAGCGGCGGAAGGTGAGTGGAGCGATCGATCAGTTGGGAGAGCGTCCGCTGCGCCCTGTCAAACTCGGACAGCGAGGCCAGTGCCATGGCGGCGTGCATGCTGGAAGCCGCGTATAACGCCTCGTCCCGGGCGGCTTCCGTTGCCCAGATGAAGTGCTGCAGAGCGGATTGGCGCTCACTTAATTGAAACAGCGTCTTGCCCCACTCGTCGTGCAGGATGGCGGAGTCGTCAGGTTCGAGGGACGGGTCTGCGCAAAGACGGTCCCATAATTCCAGCGCCGCAAAGTGAAAGCCGCGTTGATTGAGACGTCGGCCCTGCCCGACAAGGGGATGCGCGCTTTCAGCCATGGCCAGCCTCCGCCTCTGTTGCGGCCACTGTCACGATGAACTCGCTGCCCTCTCCGGGATTCGAGGAGATGGTCAATTCGCCCCCCATGTAATGCGCCCGCTCGCGCATTCCGAGCAGACCGTAATGGCCCGCGGGGATCACCGCGGGGTTAAAGCCGCGCCCGTCATCCACGACGCGCAGGAGTACCCGCCGGGGTTCCCGGCGGATACTGACCTCCACGTTTGCGGCGTCCGCGTGTTTGTGCACGTTGCTCAGGATCTCCTGCACCAGACGGTACAGACCGACCTGTTTCGCGGGGGAGAGGTCCAAGGGTCCGTCGACGACGTCAAATACGATGGAAAGGCCCCATTCGCGCGCGCAACGGTCACACAAGTCACGCGTCGCGGGAACCAGTCCGACCTCGTCGATCGCCAGCGGCCGCAGGTCGTGAATCAATCGGCGCACATCATTCACCACGCTCACGACCCGTGAGTTGATCCGCGCGAGTTCATTCAGGGCCATGTCGGAGTCAGTCCGGAAGAGCCGCTGCACGGCATCCAGGCGCATGCTGATGTTGGTCAGGGCCTGCGCGGGGCCGTCGTGGAGGTCGCGCGCCATTTTGCGGCGCTCCTCCTCCATGAGTTTGATCCCGGAATCGGTCTGATCCTGAACAGGGAGATCGGACGAATACACAATTTCACCCACTATACAAGAGTAGCCTACCCGGAAAATAGGTCGGGTCTGTGCCAGCCACCCGTATCCCTTCGCTCCTGCTCGGACAGCGCGGCTGCGCCGCGAAACTCGCGACGAGCAGAGGGACACGGGCGACCCAGCGAGCTTTCGTTCTGCCGCTGGTCCACCGCCGGGTTGGCGCGCGGCCGTGGCGCGGAGAATTTTCATCCTCCGCTCTCGTGCGGTTGCGCCGCGCATGGCGGTCTACCAGAACATGCGATACCCGTCGGACGTGGTCTTGTGATACGTTCCGGTGCTCGAACGGCTCACCTGACCCTGAGAACTGCCGGGGTTGGAGTATGCTGCAATGGGTCGGCCACTTGTGGCGCCACTGGCGCGCACCGTGCTGGCGAATGCGGGCGCTGCGGACAGGCCCGCGAGAAGAAGTGAGGCAAGAGTGAATGCTGCGAAGCGTTTCATGACGGGGACTCCCTTCTGCCGGTCAGGGATCCGGCAACCCGGCTGTCATGGCCCCGCCTCGCGCACCATCCGGTTCGCAGTCGACAGTGCTTTAGACCCGCGGCTTTGCGTCCTTGCCTTTCGACAAGTTTGCCCTGTAATTTAGTTTTAACATCCTATTTTAAACATGTAAGAGGCTGGTCAGTCAAGAGCCCGCTCTGATTTATTTGTCGATTTTATCGCAGCATGTCCACACGCCCTTCGCGTTCAACCGGGTGCAGGTCCCCATCCGGATGCAGATGTTCATCTGCCCGTCCGCCGTATGGCAGGGGTTCCTGAGAGACGAACTGCGCTTCGTACAACTGGCGGTACAGCGGCGAGGTCTCAAGCAGTTCGCCGTGGACCCCGGTGCCAGCGACGCGGCCGTTCTCCAGCACGACAATATTGTCCGCCGACAGGATGGTCGACAGGCGGTGGGCGATCACAATCGCCGTCCTGCCGGCAAGCAGCGCGCCAAGCGCGAGCTGGATCCGCCGTTCCACCAGCGTGTCGAGCGCGCTTGTCGCCTCGTCGAGCAAGACGACGCGCGGCGCCTGCAACATGACGCGCGCGATGGCGAGCCGCTGGCGCTCGCCGCCAGAGAGGCGGTAACCGCGTTCGCCGACGAGCGTGTCGAGGCCGTCCGGCATGCCGGCGAGCAGGTCGTCGATCTGCGCTGCGGCGCACGCTTCGCGCATGGCGGACTCCGTGGCGTTCGGGCGCGCGTAGAGCAGGTTATTGCGGATCGTGTCGTGGAAGAAGAACGGGTCCTGCGGCACCAGCCCGATCTGCGTGCGCAGCGATCCGAGTGTGAGTTCGCGGCAGTCATGGCCGTCAAACAGGACCCGACCGCGGGTCGGATCGGCAAAGCGGGGGATCAGGTGGAGCAGGCTGGTCTTGCCGGCGCCGCTCGGACCTACAAGCGCGACGAGTTGCCCGGGCGCGATATCGAGTTCGACGTCCTGCAACACGTACGCCCTGTCGTCCTCTGGTGCGCTGCGTTCGCCGTCATACGCGAAGTACACGCCTTCAAAGCGGATGTGTCCGCGGACGGCGTCCTGCGGCAGGCATGTTGGACCGTCGACGATGTCGGGGGCCATGTCCTGCAGCGCGAAGATGCGCCGGAACAGGGCGATGGACGACAGGATGCCGACGTGGACTTGCGCGAGTTGGCTGAGCGGACCGTACAGGCGCCCGAGCAGGGCGGTGAAGGCGACGATCGTCCCGATGCCCATACGGCCGTGGATCACCAGCCACGCGCCGTAGCCCCAGAGGGCCGCAGGGCCGACGGAGGAGAACAGTCCGAGCCACATGAACAGCCAGCGGCCGACGACGTTCTGGCGCACCTGCAGGTCGCGCAGTTGCGTGTTGATCTCCGTGAAATGGCGCTCCTGGTGGTCCTCGCGATGGAAGATGCGCGTGAGCAACGCCCCGCTGACGCCGAATTGTTCGGTCAGCTTGATGGTCAGGCGCGACAGGCTTTCCTGAATCTGTCCCTGCAGACGCTGGCGCACACGCCCGACGCGCTGTGTCGGGATGACGAACGTGGGGACGATCACGAGCGACAGGAGGGCCATTTGCCAGTTCATGCTGAACATCAGGGCGAGAGTTGCGATGATCAGGAAGGTGTTGCTGACCATGCCGACAAGCGTATTTGTCACCACATTCTGGATGGCGGCAACGTCGTTCATGACGCGCGACACGAGTTCTCCGGACTGGCTGCGCGCGAAGAAGTTCATGGACTGGCGTTGAATGTGCCGAAACAGCGCGAGCCGGTAATCGGCCATCACATCTTGCGCCATCAGATTCCCGAGCCATGTCTGCCACACGCCGAGCAGTCCGCTGACAAGGGAGACGCCGATGAGCGTCACCGTGAACCAGATGACGGCCGGCACGTTGCGTCCGCCGATCCCGACGTCGATGATCTGGCGCGTCAGCCACGCGGGAAGAACAGCTCCGATCGAGGTGGCGACCAGGATGGCCGCGACTGCCAGGGCCCGGCGCCAGTAAGGCGCAAACGCGGACAGCGCCCGTTTTACGACGGGCCAATCCCAGTGTTCTCGCTGTGCGAGTTCGCGCATCTTCCAGCGCTGGCCGCCCAACCCGTCATGCGGACTCAAACCGCCTCCGCCACCCCACATCATTCCCATACGGCGTCGCCTACCTTCCCTGCGCGATCGTCTCATAACGGCCGAGCAGACTGGAAAACAGCACGATGTACGTCAGTTGCAGGCCCGACGCGAGCACAAAGGGCCAGTAGAGCGCCCCTGCGTCCGTCGGCCGAAACGTTGACCGCTGCCGCGATTTATCAGGCAACGGGTGGTTGGTTCGCCCACTGCCGGGGTCGCTGTTCGACTCTGCAAGCATCATCTCGATGGTTCTTCTATCGTTTCGACCGGGACTCCGACCTCACGTCCCCATTCCTCCAGAATGGGGACGGAGCCCTTCTTGATTCGGAATCGGACATTCCTGTCTTTTATCCGAATAAGGAGAAGTGGAGTAGTGTCATTTTTCTTGTGCAGGACAATCACCTTCTCAATTTCTGCACTGGCGAAGCGATCACGGCGGATTCGCATTCCCTCTGAATCAAGGGTAAACGGAATGCTTCGCAGGACAATGGCTGGCTTGCCGAGCCGCAGGAACCTGGCAAAAGTGAACAGATAGGACGGAACTCCCACCGTTATGGTTTTGGCGTGCATTCCAAAGTAACCCCTTTTAAACGATGATCGGGAAGGTGTGGCTGGCCATGACGGCAAGCGCATGGACCATCACGTTCCGCACGGCGTCGCCTACCTTCCCTGCGCGACCGTCTCATAGCGGCCGAGCAGACTGGAAAACAGCACGATGTACGTCAGTTGCAGGCCCGACGCGAGCACAAAGGGCCAGTAGAGCGCCCCCAAACCGATCATCCAGCCGCCGAGGGCCGGGCCGAGCGCGGCGGGGACATTCCACGACACCGCGTTCAGGCTGCTGGCGAAGCCCCTGCGGTTGTCGCGCACGAGTCCGACGCTGAATGCCTGGCGCGCGCCGACCGAACTGCGGTTGAGAACCGAGCGTAAGACGTAGAGCGCGGCTGCCAGTGCGAAGCTCGGCGCGAAGGGGATGGCGACCATCATCACGACGCCGAGCAGACGCGGAAGGATGATGGACTTCGTCAGCCCGACGGTCTCCGTCATCTTTCCGACGAACAGCGAAAACAGGCCGGTGAGGAGAAATGTCAGGCCGTAGACTGGCCCGATGGCCGCCGGTCCGACGCCAAAATGGACATTGAACCAGTACGGGAGCAGGGGCGCGACCAGGCCGACGCCAAGCGAGTTCGTCATATTGACGACCGTCAGCAGCGTCAGCGCCCGATTCTCCCGCTGCGCCACGCCCCGTTCCCGCTGGACTTCCGTGTCGGTGAGACGATCCGCATGATGAGGCGCCTCGCGCGTCTCCTCGATGGTCAGGATCTGGATGAAATTGATCACCGCCACGACCAGGTTGAGTATGAACAGCGGCGCGTACGCGCCAAGACCGGACGCCTGCAACGCCAGGTGCGGCAGGACGGCGGCGAGTCCGGACCCGATGCCCATGCCCCAGAACTGCAGGGCGGCGTTGAAACTGAAGACGGTTCCGCGCCTCGGACCCGGGATGTGCTGCGCCAGCCACGCCTGCTCGGCGGGC
>JAKACX010000075.1 GCA_021821055.1 Bacillota bacterium | reverse complement strand
AACCGCATCTCCAGCGCGCTGATACGGCACGACACGTCCTGCATCAATGCGCTCGACGTGCTGCGCGCGATCAAGGACGGACTGGACCAGCACGCGTCGATCTCGCGCGAGGACCGCGAACGGCTGCTCAATTTTGTCGCCGTCGCGCGCCGCGAGTACGACGATATGGCGAAAAAAGAGGTGCAAAAGGCGTTCGTCTACTCATACGAGGAGTCGGCGCACACGCTGCTAGAGAACTACCTGGACAATGTCGAGGCGTACTGCAACTGGCAAAAAATGCGCGATCCGATCACCGGAGAGGAGATGGATCCGGACGAGAAGCTGATGCGGTCTATAGAAGAGCAGATCGGTATTTCGGAGAACGCGAAAAAAGCGTTTCGGGAAGAGATACTCATCCGGATTTCGTCGTACGCCAGGCGTGGGAAGAAGTTCGAGTACCACTCCCACGAACGGTTGCGCGAGGCGATTGAGAAGAAGCTCTTCACGGACCTCAAGGACGTCGTCAAAATCACGACCTCGACGAAGACGCCGGATGGAACCCAGTTGAAGAAGATCAACGAGGTGAGCAGGCGATTGATCGAGGAATACGGCTACTGTCCCAGTTGCGCCAATGAACTGCTGAAATACACGGGCAGCCTGCTCAACCGCTGAGCGCGCACGCGCGGCGGTGTGCCAGGGGGCCGGACGGAAGACGCAAGGGGGGAGCATCATGCCCGACGGTGCGTACACTCTCCATCGCGACAATTGGAGCCTGCACCGGAAAGGACAGCAGGATCAGGCCCGGCACCAGGAAAAGGTGCGCGAGGCGATCCGCAAGAACCTGCCGGATCTCATCAGTGAGGAGAGCGTGATTCTCACTGACGGGAAGCAGGTCGTCAAGCTGCCGATTCGGTCGATGGAGGAATACCGCTTCCGCTACAACTACAACAAGAGTCAACAGGCCGGACAGGGGAGCGGAAGCTCGTCTGTCGGAGACGTGGTGGCGCGCGAGCCTGATGCGCAAAGCGCGGGTCCGGGCCGGGGGGACGGCGCGGGGGATCAGCCCGGCGTGGATTATTATGAGGCTGAGGTGTCTGTCGACGAGATTCAGGACATTCTCTTTCAGGATCTTGAACTGCCGTACATGCAGGAGAAGGCGCCGGAGAATGTGACGTCGCCCGATGTGGAGTTCGTGGATGTGAGGAAAAAAGGGCTGCAGAGCAATATTGACAAGAAGCGCACGATTCTTGAGACGATGAAGCGCAACGCGCTCACGGGCAAACCGGGGCTGCACCACATCTCGCCGGACGATCTGCGATACAAGACGTGGAACGAGATTGAGCGGCCGCACTCGCAGGCGGTCGTTATCGCCATGATGGATACGTCCGGATCGCCGGGCGCGACGGTGGGATGAAACCGGGACGAAACGGAGTATCGACTTGATTCATATGCTGCGAGCGCTTAGAGTGAGAACAGTCTATGGACGCGGCTGGCGCACAGCGCGGGGCGCGGAGGAGGTCGTATACAGTTGTCGAGTCAATACAACGGAACTGCGAACGAGTTAGTCAACCGTCGGCCGGCCGGGCACGAGCGGGATGAACTGCTGCGACAGGCGGCCGGGCTGCCGGCCGTCACGCTCGCCAAACGAGCGCTGTCCGACCTGGAACTCATAGGTGTCGGAGCCTTTTCACCCTTGACCGGTTTTGCGACACAGCGCGAGTGGGAAGGGATTCTCGACCGGATGCGCCTGCCCGACGGGGGGGCGTGGTCGATACCGGTGACGCTGCCTGTGACGGAGCGTGAAGCGGCGCCGCGCAAGCCGGGTGAACGGCTGGCGCTTCGCGGCGAGGACGGCGTCATCTACGGCGTGATGGTTGTGGCGGACGTGTACCGGCCGGATGTACAGCGTGAGGCGGTGGCGGTCTATCGCACGGGGGACGTTGAACACCCCGGCGTGAAGCTGCTGTATGACAGCGCGCCGTATCGTATTGGAGGGGAAATTCAGTTGCTCAACCGGCGTGCCCCGGAAGAGTTCGCGGAGTTCTATAAGGATCCGCAGGAGACGCGCGAACTGTTCCGTGAGCGGGGCTGGCGCACGGTGGTGGGGTTCCAGACCCGCAACCCGGTGCACCGCGCGCACGAGTACATCCAAAAGTGCGCGCTGGAGATCGTCGACGGCCTGCTCTTGCACCCGCTGGTCGGGGAGACCAAAGCGGACGATATTCCGGCGGACGTGCGCATCCGCAGCTATCAGGTGCTGCTGGAGCACTTCTACCCGCGCGATCGGGTGTATTTCTCGCTCTACCCGGCCGCGATGCGTTACGCCGGCCCGCGGGAGGCGATTTTTCACGCGATCGTGCGGCGCAACTACGGCTGCACGCATTTCGTTGTGGGACGCGACCACGCCGGCGTCGGCAGCTACTATGGCACGTACGACGCGCAGAAGATCTTTGCCGAGTTCGCGCCGGGAGAATTGGGGATTCAGCCGCTGTTTTTCGAGAACAGCTTCTACTGCAATCTGTGCGATGGAATGGCATCGGACAAAACCTGCCCGCACGGCGCGGAACACAGGCACATCCTCTCCGGGACCAAGGTGCGCGCGATCCTGCGCAGCGGCCAGTCGCCTTCCCCGAAGTTCACGCGCCCCGAGGTCGCGCAGGTCCTGGTGGAGGGCCTGGCGGACCGCTGACCAGGCATAGTCCAAGCCCACGGCGCCATACGATGTGGCATGAGGGAAGAAGCGTTTGCCATTACGCCCCTTGCGCCTGGGGCGCTCAGACGGATCGCCGCGTTTGAACAGCGCTATGCCGTGACGGAGGCGCCGGGCGGGGAACTGGCGGAGACGGTGATCGCGCGGCACTTCGTTCTGCTGGAACGAGTGATGCGCGACCGGGAGTGGCGCGTGTGCAAAACGCCCGGACCCGACGGCGCCCGCGACCCTGCTGACCGCGTCTGTACCGCTGCTGACGGCGCCCGCGACCTGGCTGACGACGCCCGGGTTTCGGACGCGGTCACGCGGTCCCCGGCCTACGTCTCCGGGTCCCTGCCCGATGTCCACGGACAGTGATCTCGCAGAGGAAGGGGCGCCCGGGACGCCGTGAGGCGCCTGAGGGGCGTCGCCCACCCGCGACGGCACGTCTGTTTCGTTGGCCGAAGGGGGGAGGACATGGTGTATTGCGCCATTTACGCCAGGGTATCGACCGACCGCCAGGCGGAATCGGTGGAGCACCAGGTGTCACTGCTCACGGAGTTCGCGCGTTCGCGCGGCGCGCAGTGGCAAATTGACCCCAGATTCGTCTACGAGGACACCGGCGTGTCGGCGACCAAGCACTCCATCTGGAGCCGCCCGGCCATGCGCAGGCTGCTGGCCGACGCACAGCGCGGACACTTCAGCGTCGTCCTCTTCAAGGGAATCTCCCGCTTCGCCCGCAACACTCAGGAGGCGCTCGACGTGCTGGACCGTCTCAAGGCGCGGGGGCTGCGCGTCGTCTCGTACGAAGAGAACTATGACTCGCACCAGGAAAACTCCAATTTCATGTTCACGATGCATGCGGCCATAGCGGAATACGAGGCCGAGAAAATCGGCGTGCGGGTCCGTCTGGGCAATAAGGAGAAGGCAAAGACGGGCCGCTTCGTCGGAGGTACGCCGCCTGACGGATACGTGATCGGCCCGGACGGCCGCCTGGCGGTGGACGAGGCGCGCAGACCACTGATTGAGCGGATCTACCGCATGTACGTCGCCGACGGTCTGAGCTGCGGCGAGATTGCGCGGCGACTCAACAGTTGCGCAACCTTCACGCGGGCAGGCGGTCCGTGGCACCCGGGCGCGGTGGCGCGGATCCTGCGCAACGACGCTTACGGCGGCACGCTCGTGTACAACCGTTGCCGCGACCGCACGGTGCGCGACTACGAGAGTGAGGAGAGCGGCAAGAAAAAGGAGGTGCGCGAGGCCAATCAACCTTCCGAGTGGGTGGTGGTGCAGGGCGCGCACGAGCCGATCATCGCGCGTGAATGGCGGGAGGAGGCGATGCGACGTTTGCACCGCCGGGAACCGCGCGCCCATGCGCCGCGGGCGCGGCATGCGCTCACGGGTCTCTTGGTGTGCGGCGGCTGTGGGCGGACGATGGTCTGCCAAGGGAGAACGGTGGGTGGTCGGACGTATCGCTACTACGTGTGTCGCACGGCGCACCGGGAGGGGCGCAGCGCGTGTCCTCAGAGGAGTCTGGCTGCCGCGGCGCTCGAGGAATACATTGCCGACAAGGTAGAGCAGCGGCTGCGCGCGAGTCTGAGGCCGAGAGTTCTGGCGGCGCTCATTGTGCGGGCGGAGGATGAAGGGGTGATCCTGCAGAGGCAGTTGCAGGCGGCGCGCAGGCGGCTGGAGAAGTGGCGGGAACTTCCGGCGCTCGACGTGGGGCAAGGCGAGGTGCAGGACGCGCAGGATGTGTTGGAGGCTTGGCGTGCGGCGCGCAGGCATGCGGAGGACGATGTGGCCCGCCTGACGCAGCGTCTGGAAGCCGTGGTCGGGGAGGAGTCGGCTGCCGATGTGCGGCAGGCCTTCAATGAAGCCCTCAGGCTTGCTGGGGGCGAACAGACGCTGCCATTTGCCGACAGCATTCGCCGATTTGTCAGACGAATCACCGTGCGCGGTGAAGGGCTTCACCTCGAGTACACGTTTGTTTTTTCTTCCCCGTGTTCTCCGCGGATCGATGGGCACGTTTGAGAAATACATCGCGCGCACGTTTTTCTTCTGGACGGTGCGTTTTTTGCGCACGCGTTACCGGCACGTAGGCATTGAATTCATCGCCCACCACACCGAAGCGCGCGTCGTCTCGGAGAATGAGTTCTTCACAAAGGGCGAGAGCGGGGGCACGATCTGCTCATCCGCCTACAGCCTGGCGCTCGACAGGATCCATCAAGCCTATCCGCCCGACCGGTACAACATCTATCCGGTTCACTTCTCAGACGGCGACAACCTGTCGTCCGACAATGAGCGCTGCGTCCGTCTGGTCGGCGAACTCCTGGAAGTGTGCAACATCTTCGGCTATGGCGAGGTCAATCAGTACCAGCGCTCCAGTTCACTCATGACCGCCTATCGCGGTGTCGCGAATCCGCACTTTCGCAGTGCCGTCATTCGCGAAAAGGGCGAGGTGTACAGGGCGCTGCGCAACTTGTTCACGGCAGAAACGGCGTAGCGCGCACGCGCCGCGCCCCTTTTTGCGTGCGTGGAACGACTCTGGGTGTCGGTGCGGAGGAGATCTGGCATGATTGACGCAGAATACGCGGAGCTCGAGAGCACGATTCATCAGTTGATGTCGACCGCCCGCCAATTCGGTCTGGACCACTTCGACATGCGGTTTGAAATCGTCCCGTCCGACATCCTGTACACGTTCGGCGCGTACCAGGGCATGCCGACGCACTTCTCGCACTGGTCGTTCGGGAAAATGTACCATAGAATGAAAATGGACTATGACTTAGGGCTGAGCCGGATCTACGAGCTTGTGATCAATTCCGATCCGTGCTACGCCTTTTTGCTCGACAGCAACACGCTGGTGCAAAACAAGCTGGTGAGCGCCCACGTGCTCGCGCACGCCGACTTTTTCAAGCACAACGCTTGTTTTCGCAATACGTCGCGCGCGATGGTGGACAGCATGGCGGCGAGCACGGACCGTTTCCGCGACTACGAGCGGGAATACGGGCTTCCGGCGGTGGAGGAGTTCCTGGATGCGGCGCTCGCGCTGCACGAGCACATTGAACCGTATCGCAAGCGCGGACGCGACAAGCGTACGGCAGAGGAGCAGGCTGCGCCGGCCTCCAAGGTGCGGGGTCCGTACGACGACCTGTTCGCGCTCGACGGACGGCTCACAAGGCGCGCGCCGCCGGGCGACGGCGGACCAGCGACGGGGCAAGCGACTGGGCAGGCGGCGGGAGGCCAGACCGGGGCTGCAGGCGAGGCGCGGGGGCGGCGGACGCAGCGCGACGCGCTCGACAAGGACCTGTTGCTCTTCCTCGTGGAACACAGCAAGGTCCTGCAGGACTGGCAGCGCGACATCCTCACGGTGTTGCGGGAGGAGATGCTGTATTTCTGGCCGCAGATCGAGACGAAGATCATGAACGAAGGCTGGGCGACGTACTGGCACCTGCGCATCATGCGGGAACTGGATCTGGCGCCGGACGAGGCGCTGGACTTTGCGCGGACGCACGCGGGCGTTGTGGTGCCGTCGCGCACCTCGATCAATCCCTACTACCTGGGATTGAAGATGTGGGAGGACATCGAGCGGCGATTCGGGCGGGAGTTCATGTTCGAGGTGCGCGAACTGGAATCGGACTCGTCGTTCGTGCGCAACTACCTGACGGAGGAACTGGTGCGGGAACTCGACCTGTACCTGTACCAGAAAATCGGGAACGAATGGCGGATCGTCGAGCAGGATTGGGAAAAGGTGCGGGACAAAATCTGCCATTCGCGGGTCAATGGCGGCTATCCGGTGCTGTACGTGGAGGACGGGGACTACCTGCAAAACGGCGAGATCTACCTGTGGCACGCGTACGAGGGGGTTGAGCTTGACGTGAAGTACACGGAGCGAACCCTCCCGCACGTGCACCGTCTGTGGGGCAAGACGGTGCATCTGGAGACGGTGCTCGAGGGGCGGGACGTCCTGTTCACGTTCGACG
>JAKACX010000074.1 GCA_021821055.1 Bacillota bacterium | reverse complement strand
GAGGGCTTATGATGTACGGCTCTTTCGGAAACGGCGGATGGGGATTTTTCGGCTGGCCCATGATGATGGGGGGAGGCATTTTGGGGCTGGTGATACTGGCCGCGGTTGTGTGGGTTCTGGTCCGCCTGTTTCAAGGACATTCCTTCACCGAAACGTCAGAATGACGTACAAGAGATAGACGGAGGAGAGCCACATCATCACCGCCGAAACCCGGTTCAACACGCGCAGCGACGACTTTCGCAGCGCCGCCTTTCCTGCCGTGTAGCCTGCCAGCGACAAACCGAAAAACCACAGCCATGATACCAGGGCACTCGCCGCACCGAAGGCGATTCTGTCCGTCCACGCCGTGTACGCGACAGCGCTGCCGCCGATGACCGCAAGCGTGTCGATGAGCGCATGCGGGTTGAGCAGCGACACGGACGAGGTGAACCTGATCTGCCGTTTGGCCGTCCAAGCCGTGACGGCGGTCTCGTCACTTTCCCCTCCCGTCCGCGCCGTCCATGTGGACCATCCCATATACAGCAGAAATCCGATTCCCACGAAGCCGAACGCGTCTCTGAGCCATGCGACATGCAACGCCGCCGCCGAAACGCCGATCACGGCCAGCGCGATCAACAGTGTGTCGCACAGCGAAGCCGTCACGACGGCGGGCCACGAGCCGGACCACTTGGCGTGGAGCGCCCCTTGGGTGAGAATAAATCCGTTTTGCATCCCAATTGGCAAAATCAGTCCCAATGACAACACAAACCCGTTGATGAACGCCACCAGCAAGGAGATCTTCCCCTCCATCGACCGCCTCTGCGGTCACTCGCCGACTCTCGCACCGATCTTACCCGACCAGTCAGGTCCTGTCACCATCATTTCACGACATGCCGGCGAACCGTCGCGCGCTTCCCGGCGGCCACCCACACGACGACGAACAGAGCCGCCGCGACGGTTGGCGCCGTCAGTTGCTCCCCGAGCAGCAGCCAGGAGAAGAGAATCGTGAAGAACGGCTGCAGGTACTGCATTTGGCTCACCTTGGCCACACCGCCCAGCGCCATGCCGGTGTACCACGCGACAAACCCGAGAAACTGACTGCCGACGCCAAGATACAGCAGCGCCGCCCACGCCGTTCCAGATGCGTGCATGATGTGGGCCGTTCCGGCAAATGCAAAGTCCACCGCCAACAGTACGACCACTATCGGCGCGGAAAGCACGAGCGTCCATGCAATCACCTGCCAGCCTCCGAGATGGCCCGCCATCAGCCCACCCTCGGCATACGCAAAGGCGACGACGACCACGGCGCCAAGCAGCGCCAGGTCCGCTAAATGAATACTGCCGATACCCGTGAACCAAGTGTACACGATCACCGTGAGCGCTCCGCCGGCGCTGCACAGCCAAAACAGCCACGACGGCCGCTCCCCGTGCCGCAGCGCGGAGACGCCGGCGGTCGCCAGCGGCAGCAGCGCGAGTTCCACCGCGCCGTGCGACGCGGGGACGCGAGTCATGGCCCAGGCGGTCAGAAGCGGAAAGCCGAAGATCGCGCCGACGGAGATCACGGCGAGGCCGGGCAGGTACTTGCGCTTGGGCCATGGCTCGCGCCGGAGCCAGAGGACCGCGCCTGCGAATATTGCCGCGACGAGCGCCCTGCCCGGGCCCACCACAATGGCTCCAAATGACCCTACCGCCACCCGCGAGGCGGGCAGGGTCAAACTGAAGACCAAAACGCCCACAAGCCCGTAGACCAATCCGAGTGATTCCATTTTCCCTTGCGCTGCCTGCGCCGGTCCCGTCGCGATCCTGTTCACATGAATTCCTCACTTCCGTGGTTTGGTCTCATGATAACGGTCCGCGACTTCGTTGTATCCAGCCAATTGGTGGTGACTTTTACCGGCCAATTCGGATACGATGGTGTCAATGAGGATGTGAGACCATGGACCTGCACCTCCATTTGACTGAGGGCGAGCCGGCGTATCGACAGATTGTCAAGCAAATCGAGGCGAGGGTGCTGAGCGGAGAACTGCCCCCGGGAACCCGGCTTCCCACGGAGAGAGACTTGGCACAGCAGTTGCGGGTCAATCGCAGCACCGTCAGCGTCGCGTACGATGAACTCCGCGCAAAGGGCTTGATCCGTTCCGTACGAGGCAGCGGGACGCGGGTCGGGGAGGACGCGTGGGGGCTCGATTTCCGGATCCCCGACTGGGCCGGCTACATGTCACAGGGGATCTTCCAGCCGACACTCCCGATGGTGCGCCGGATCTGGGACGAGAATCGCAGATCCGCGAACATCAACCTTGCGCGGGGTGAGATGTCGGCCGACCTGTGGCCAACCGAACAATTGCGGACACTGGTGGCGCAAATGCCCGCGCGCATGGAACTTGGGTACGGGGATCCGCGGGGCGAGCAGAGTCTGCGCTCTGCTGTCTCCGCACACCTGGCCAGCGAGTACGGCCTCCGCGTTCCAGACAATCAGATTCTCATCACGGCCGGATCGCAGCAGGGCCTCCTTCTTGTCACCCAGAGCCTGCTCCGCCCGGGCGACGCGGTTGCCCTGGAGAAGCCTTCCTACGCCTACTCCCTGCCGATCTTCGCGGCGGCAGGGATCCGCATGTTTCCCGTCCCGCTTGACGACCAAGGACTCATGCCGGAGGAAGTCGTCGCGCTGCACCGCAGGCACCGGATCCGCATGGTCTTCGTCACACCGACGCACCAGAATCCGACGGGGACCACGCTAGCGCCAGACCGCCGCCGCAGATTGATCGAGATCTGCACCGACCTGCGCATCCCGATTGTCGAGGACGACGCCCACGGAGCGCTGACACTCGAAGAAGGCGCGCGCGCAGCGCAGCCGCTGGCCGCCATGAGCGGCGCCGAGCAGCAGGTGATTTATCTGGGGACGCTCTCAAAGACGTTTGCGCCCGGCCTGCGGGTCGGGTGGATGACCGGGCCGAAGGCTGTGATCGAGCGCATCGCCGGGATCCGGGAGCAGATGGATTTCGGCATCAGCGGCATCACGCAGGCGATCGCCGCACAGGTGCTTACGACGGGCATTTGGGAGGAAAATGTAGAGCGTCTGCGCCAGGCGCTCCGGGAACGGCGCGACATCATGGCGGACGCGATCGAGCGGTATTTCGGGGACGAATTGGCCATCACGGTTCCCCAGGGCAGCTACCACATCTGGGGAAAACTCAGACGCCCCATGCGCGACAAAGACCTTCTGGAAGCGGCCGTGCGCCACGGCGTGGTGGTCGCTCCTGGGACGGTATACGGCGCGGAGCCTGGGTTCGTCCGTCTGACATACGCCAGTTCGCCCAAGGCGGAAATTGTGGAAGGGATCCGTCGGCTCCGCGACGCCGTGACGCAGTGCTGACGGACCGTCGGGAGGCACGCGGCGCCGATACTTCGGGCACCAGACCACATTGATACCGACGAGAATACAACGACGACGGCTCTAATACAGGTCCCCACCGCAAGGTGGACCCCGCCTGTAACCTTTGCGCGTTGAATAACGTCTACAGGTCGCGGGCATGGATCCGCCGACTCAAGGAGGAGGACGCGTGGACAGGTTCACGGTGCTACCTACTGTGATAGACATCGTGAGGTGGTTCACTTCATCACGTGCATTTCCGCAAAAGACTACAAGTTGATCGGTCTTTTTGTTATTCAGAAATCGTTGCAAATATGTGACGGGCTGTAGTAAAGTACAATCAGCCGTCACAAGTTCCAAGCAGAAGGATTGTGATGTTCCGGGCAAAACCTTCAGGAACCCCAGAATTCCAAACCCTAGGTCTTCTGGATTTTTAAGTGCTGCCCAGAAAATAGACCTGGTCTGTACCAGCCGCCCGTATCTCTTTGCTCCTGCCCGACAACGCTGTCGCGAAACTCGCGACGAGCAAAGGGATACGGGCGACCCAGCGAGTCTTCGTCCTGCCGCTCACCCACGGCCGGGTTGGCGTGCGACCATGACGCGGACAATTTTTATCCTTCGTTGGCGTGCGGATGCGCCGCACATGGTGGTCTAGCTTCTGGGTTGCCGCGAGCGTAAAGGAAGTGTCATATTCGGATCGACCCTTCCAACGCTCAAACAGAGGAGAGTGTTGGGTATTGAAAAGAAGCTTGTTGGTGTCGTCCGTATTAGTGATGTCATTGGCAACCACCGAAACGACCGCCTTTGCAGCAAATCCTCCGGTTCAAGCCATAATCCAGAAAGTTATTATGCTCAACAGCGCCGTAATATCCAATCCCATCACGCTGGTGGTTCACGGCACAACCTATGTGTCCATTGGGGACATTCTAGATCTCCTGTCCCGCTTGGGCATCCATGCAGACTGGACCGGGAAGACGCTGTATCTCTCAACAGCCCGGACCCATCCGAATCCGATTCCAATACTCCCACGCAACGGAGTGACCGGAGGAATCTATGTCAATGGGTCACGGGTCGCAGAGGTCACTGCCCGTGCGTTCCAAGACCCAAAGCTCGGGATGACCGTGGCCTTGCCGTTGCTCGAGATGATGCATGTCCTTCGCGCCATCGGACTGTGGACCACATGGAATGGACAAATTTGGGGCGTATTGACCCAGTTTGGACATCCTCCATTTGTCTCCATGCACAGCGCTTCTGATTTTTTCACTCCGGCCGCAACATTCACTATGCACCCAAACGCGACGCGCACGGCGCGAATTGAGAACGACAGCAATGAATGGTGGCACTCCGATAGCCGCACATATCTGGAGGCCGAACAGCCCGATGGATCACCCATGCTGGATTTACAGCCGAACCAACCCGTGCTGGTCTGCGCGTACACTGGAACTGAGAACCTGCCGACCAAGGCGCAATGGTTTGTCAACAGTCCTGACGCCCACTTTATTCCACCAAAAACATCGTATTCGATTAACGGGTTTCGCGTCGCTTCCGTGCTGTTCGTCGCGAACGCTCCCGGAGTCTACACCGTGCAAGCAAAGACGATCAGTTTACACAGCATCCCTCTGGTCATCGTTGTCGGGCTAGATCACCTGCCCTACCATCCGATGCACCGAGACGCGTCTGTAACCGGGATTCGTCCGCTGCCGAAGACCCTTCCCAGTGTTGCGCCTGCGTCGGTCACCGACTTCACATATCGTCCCTACAGCCCTCAAAGCGGATGGCTGCCGATTCAGGGAACCGCTAAACCTGGAACAGGCTCCGTCGACATCAGCCTCATGGACCTTTCTGAGACCGCCAATAATCTCACCAACAATCCCGCGTTCTGGGCATATCAAATTCCCGTACGGCCCAGCGGCAAATTCAGCGCCATGGTCCGACTCCCGTTCAAGGGCAACCTTACCGTCACCATGCAACCTGATCCGTTTTATGACGCTGACCAGACACGGAATAACGCACCTGCACCAGCCAACGGTGACATCACGGCGGAGTACACAGTCTACAACGGCGTGCCGACCGACATAAACCAGAGATCCCTCTATGCGAGCAATTTCATGGACTACAACATGAACGCAGCACTCGTCCGGACTGCGCAGACTCTCGCGGAAAACGCCGGATCGCGCGCCGCAGCCGTCCAAGCTATCGCCAACTACGCCGCTGAAAGAGTGTGGTACGACTGGCCCGAGATCATGGACCACAAAATAGGCCTCCAGGTGGAGTCGGCTAACGGCGTGTGGAACAATCCAGCCGGCACCTTTTACGAGGTGGACAGCCTCACCGGCGCCATGCTGAGGGCCGCCGGCATCCCGACCCAGAGCTTCATGGGCCACGCCAGCGACTACACGGGAAAGTACATGTGGCTGTCTGTACCGCTGGGTTCGGAAAAGGCAATGTACAGTCACGAGATTCCATTTGATCCCGCAATGTCCACCATCGCCATTGACGGCGTCACGACCATCATCAGCAACGAGTACTTTGGTTCCGGGAGGCTCCAGGATACGCATCCGGCCAACGGAATGCCATACACCTATTTCCCAGGTGTATATTAGGAGGTGGCGTGAGACGAGCGACGGACCGCCTTGACCTCTTCCCGGTCGAATCTGGACCGTCGCCTCGCTCATAGTGTCGGTCAATTGAGGTGTCACGTTATTTCACCCGGCGATGAAACACCTGTGTCAACAGGGGATTGACCATGGATGAGCCGTCGCGTTCACGTCCGATCTCATAGGCGCCCACGCCCATGACTGAGAAATCCCGGTGCGCCGAGAGATAGGGTCCGAGTCGCACCCGCCCGTCATGCCCCGTCTCCCCATCCTCAAAGATCAACCGCTAAACGTATACAAGTTGACTTCGAGATCAGGCACATTGGCACCCGACCCTTCTGCGTTTCCATCCACGCCCGCACGCGGCGGGCGACGGAGGCTACGCGTTTATTGCCAATGGGACAGATGGTTTCAATCCACGCCCGCACGCGGCGGGCGACGGTGCGTGACCGGATGCCCCTCCGGTGGGATTATGTTTCAATCCACGCCCGCACGCGGCGGGCGACCTCTTGCACTTCCATCTCTCCGGTCGCGGGGTTGTTTCAATCCACGCCCGCACGCGGCGGGCGACTGAAGACGCTCCGCGAAGAAGTGGCGCGCATGCGGGTTTCAATCCACGCCCGCACGCGGCGGGCGACAAGACCACGGCGCTCGGATTGGTCATGGCCTGAGGGTTTCAATCCACGCCCGCACGCGGCGGGCGACATGATAGACCTCGATCTTCCCGTCTTCCGAAACCTGTTTCAATCCACGCCCGCACGCGGCGGGCGACCACTCATAGGTGAGTGTTTTGATGGTG
>JAKACX010000002.1 GCA_021821055.1 Bacillota bacterium | reverse complement strand
TCCGGCCACGCTGACCGGGAAGGACCTGTCGCCGAAGTACCTGATCATGAAGATGCGGGACCAGTTGGTGGCGGCCGGGCCGTCGCTGCTCGCGCTGCGGCAGGACCCGGAGGCGGTCGACGAGGCGGGCGATCCGGTCGCGCCGCCCCCTTTGGTGGGCGGGATCTACACGGAGGACGAGATCTGGGCGTGCACCACGTGCCGCGCCTGTGAAGAGGCGTGCCCGGTGTACAACGAGCACGTCAGCCTGATCGTCGATGTGCGGCGCAACCTCGTGCTGACCGAAGGACGCGCGTCGCCCCAGGTCAATCGCGCGTTCGCCAACCTTGAGCGCCACTCCAACGAATGGGGGCGCCCGCGCAGCTCCCGTGCCGAATGGACGCAGGACCTCGCCGTTCCGACGCTGGCGGATGCGGGTCCGGATGCGGCGGTGGAGTACCTGTACTACGTGGGGACGGCGGCGTCGTTCGATCCGCGCAACCAGAAGATCGCGCGGGCCTTCGTGCAGTTGCTCAACACGGCGGGGGTCAGCTACGCGATTCTCGGGACAGAGGAGGAGAGCGACGGCGACTCCGCCCGGCGGCTGGGGAACGAGTTTCTCTACCAGGAATTTGCGCAGCGCAATGTCGAACTGTTTCGCGCTTACGGCGTCACAAAAATTGTCACGACCGACCCGCATGCGTACAATCAGTTCAAGAAGGAGTACGCCGACTTCGGGTTCTCGGCGGAGGTGGTGCACCACACGGAGTTGCTCGCCGCCTTGCTGGCCGAAGGCAGGCTTGTGCCGAAGAACCCCGTCAAGCGGCGGGCGACCTACCACGACCCGTGCTACCTCGGCCGCTACAACGGCGTCTACTCGGCGCCGCGCGAGGTGCTCACGCGGATTCCGGGTCTCGAACTGGTGGAAATGGAGAAGAACCGCAACAAGGCGATGTGCTGCGGCGCGGGCGGCGGTTCGATGTTCAAGGAGGAAACCGGGACCGGACGGATCAATGAGCTGCGCACCGAACACGCGCTGGCGACGCACGCGGACGTGATTGCGACCGCGTGCCCGTACTGCATGACGATGATGGTCGACGGGACGAAGGCAAAAGGCGTCGAGGATGAAGTCGCGACCTACGATGTGGTGGAATTGCTGCTCATGACCATGTGAAGCGGGGGTGGCCGGGATGAGGACGGTTGTGGTGAGTGCGGCGCGCACGCCGTTTGGCAAGCTGGGCGGGGCAATGTCGGCGCAGCCGGCGGTGGAGCTCGGGGCGACGGCGCTGCGCGCTGCGCTCGCGCGGGCGGAGCTTTTGCCGGAGCAGGTGGATGAGGTCATACTCGGGATGGTCCTGCAAGGGGGCGCGGGCCAGATCCCGTCGCGCCAGGCGGCGCGGCGCGCGGGACTGCCGTGGGAGACGCCGACGGAAACCGTGAACAAGGTGTGCGCGTCCGGGTTGCGGGCGGTGACGCTGGCGGACCAGATCATCCGCGCCGGCGACGCGCACGCGATTGCGGCGGGCGGCATGGAGAGCATGTCGCAGGCGCCGTTCGCGGTGCAGGGCGCGCGTTTCGGCCTGCGCATGGGGGATGCGCCATTTCTCGACCTGATGCAGTACGACGGCCTGCGCTGCGCGTTTCACGAGGTTCCGATGTTCGTGCACGGCGACTCGGTGGCGCGGGAATACGCGCTGACGCGGGAGGCGCAGGACGCCTTTGCGCTGCGCTCGCACCAGAAGGCGGTGGCGGCGTTTGCGGAGGGGCGGCTGGCGGATGAACTGACTCCTGTCGAAGTGAAGGGGAAAAAGGGCGAGACGGTCGTGGTCGACCGCGACGAAGCCCCACGGCCGGACACGAGCCTCGAGCGGCTCGCCAAGCTCGCTCCGCTGACGGGCGCAGGCGGGACGGTCACGGCGGGCAATGCGCCGGGGTTGAACGACGGCGCCGCCGTGCTGGTGCTGATGAGCGAGGAGCGCGCAAAACGGGAGGGGCGGACGCCCTTGGCCACCATCATCGGCCACGCGGAGGTGGGAGCGGAGGCGAGTTACCTCGCGACCACGCCGGGGCTGGCGGTGCTGCGCCTGATGGAGAAGACGGGCACAAGGCTCGCGGACGTGCGGCTGTTCGAGGTCAACGAAGCGTTTGCGGCGGTGCCGCTTGTCAGTCAGCAGATCGCCGGCTGGGACGCGGAACTGGTCAATGTGAACGGCGGCGCGATCGCCTACGGTCACCCGATCGGCGCCAGCGGCGCGCGTATTCTCATGACGCTGATCTTCGAGCTGCGCCGGCGCGGGGGCGGCAAGGGCGTCGCCGCCATCTGCAGCGGCGCGGCGCAGGGCGACGCGGTGCTGGTGGAGGTCTAGGACCGCCATGTGCGGCCTCGATGATGTGATGATGCCCGGCAGATGGGGGATGCGATGCGCCCGCGCATGTGTCGGGCGGGGAGAATAGGGGGATGCGTGTGGCGGCGAGGCGTGTTCTGGTGATCGGGGCGGGGCAGATGGGCAGCGGGATCGCGCAGGTTGCGGCGCAGGCCGGCTGCGGCGTGACGCTGCAGGATGTGGACGCCGCCTTTCTGGAGCGCGGCCTGCAGGCGGTGCGCGACGGCCTGCAGCGGCTGGTCCGGCGCGGCGGCATGACGGAGACGGACGCCGCCGCGGCCGAGGCCCGCATCGCGTTGTCGACCGAACTCTCCGCAGCCCAAGAGGCGGATTTCGTCATCGAGGCGGCGACGGAACAACTCTCAGTCAAGCTCGGGATCTTTCGCGCTGTTGACGCGCTCGCGCCGGAATCGTGCATCCTGGCGTCCAACACGTCGTCGCTGTCGATCACTGAACTGGCCGGCGCCGCCAGGCGGCCCGAGCGCGTGATCGGCATGCACTTCATGAATCCTGTGCCGGTGATGGAGCTCGTGGAAGTGATCCGCGGGCTGCAGACGTCGGACGACGCGCACGCGCGCACGGTCGAATTTGTGCGTGAACTGTCGAAGACGCCCCTGTCCGTCAGGGATTTCCCCGGCTTTGTGGCGAACCGCGTCCTGATGCCGATGATCAACGAGGCGGTCTTCGCACTGCAAGACGGAGTGGCGGACGCCGAAACGATCGACGGCGTCATGAAACTCGGCATGAACCACCCGATGGGGCCGCTGCGGCTGGCGGACCTGATCGGGCTGGACACCTGCCTTTACATTATGGAAGTGTTGCACAAGGGATTCGGGGACTCGAAGTACCGTCCCTGTCCGCTGCTGCGCAGCTACGTGGCGGCGGGCTGGCTGGGCCGAAAGACGGGACGCGGCTTCTATCCATACACGTGAGAGTGGCGCGGGCTCTGTCGCGTGTCCCGTGTTCGCCCGGAAGATGCGACAATCCGAGTCAGGGCAGGCGCACGGCGGCGCATGCGCCGCCTGTGTCCGAACGAACGATGGGAGTGGCGTCCGTGGATCTTGCGCTGACGGCGGAACAGGAGGCGATGCGCCGCACTGTGCGGGACTTCGCGCGCGATGTCATCGCGCCCCGCGCACGCGAGACGGACGAGCGGGACGAGTTTCCGCGCGACGTCATCAGGCGCATGGGCGATCTGGGAATCCTCGGATTGCCGGTGCCAGAAGAGTGGGGCGGGGTTGGCGCGGACTACCTGTCCTATATCCTCGCGATTGAAGAGGTGTCCTACCAGAGCGCGGCCATCGGGGTGATCCTGGCGGTGCACACCGGGGTTGCGACCCTGCCGATCGTGATGTTCGGGACAGACGACCAAAAACGACGGTACGTGGAGCGGCTGGCGACGGGCGAGTGGATCGGCGCCTTTGCGCTCACCGAGCCGGACGCCGGATCGGACGCGCGCGCCATACGGACGCGAGCGGTGCGGGACGGCGACGGCTACGTGCTAAACGGCAGCAAGGCGTTCATCACAAACGGCGGTGTGGCCGATGTCTACACGGTGTTTGCGGTCACTCACCCGGAGCGCGGCGCGCACGGCGTGACCGCGTTTCTCGTGGAGCAGGGCACCCCAGGTTTCGCGGTCGGCCGGCGCGAGGAGAAGATGGGTCTGCACGGGTCGCCGACGGCGGCGCTTGAATTTGCCGACGTCCGCCTGGCACCGGCCCAGCGTCTCGGGGCGGAGGGCGAAGGGTTCAAGATCGCGATGTCGCAGCTCGACGGCGGCCGCATCGGGATTGCCGCGCAGGCCTTGGGCATTGCGCGCGCGGCGTTCGATGCGGCTGTCGCATACACGAAGACGCGCCGCCAGTTCGGGCGCGCGATCGCCGACTTTCAGGCGACGCGCCTGACGCTGGCGCAGATGGCGACGGACATTGAGGCGGCGCAACTGCTCACGTACAGGGCGGCGGGTATGCGCTCGCGGGGCCAGCCATGCACGGCCGAGGCGTCGATGGCCAAGCTGTTTGCCTCGGACACGGCGATGCGGGTCACGACTGACGCTGTGCAACTGTTTGGCGGCTACGGCTATACGAGGGAATACCCGGTTGAGCGGCTGATGCGCGACGCGAAGGTGACGCAGATTTATGAAGGGACCAATCAAATCCAGCGTATCGTCATTGCGAAATCGCTCGAGCGGGGCGGTTTGCCCTGACAGGGTTAGGTGTGCGCGGCGCAAGGCAAAGGAGCGGCGGAGATGGATTTTTCCCTGACGGACGCACAGCGGGCGCTGCAGCAGGACCTGCGCGCGTTTGCCGCGCGCGAAGTGGCGCCGACGGCTGCGGCGAGGGACGAAGACGAGCGCTTTGATCCCACAATTTTTCGGGCGATTGGCGCGGCGGGCTTCGCAGGGCTGCCGTTTCCCGGGCAGTACGGCGGCGCGGGGGGCGACGCGGTCAGTTCGGCGCTTGCCACCGAGGAATTGTCGCGCGTCTGCGCCGCCACGGGGATCATGCTGTCGACGCATGTGTCGCTGGTGGCCTGGCCGGTCTTTCGGTTTGGGACGGATGAACAGAAGCGCGCGTTTCTCGCGCCGCTGGCGAGCGGCGAGAAACTGGGCGCCTACGGACTCTCCGAACCGGACTCGGGCGGGGACGACGCGGGAATCCAGACGACCGCCGTGCGGCGCGGGGACGATTATCTGCTGCAGGGCGCGAAGGTCTTCTCGATCAACGGCGGCGAGGCGGACATTTACGTGGTGTACGCGGCAACCGATCCGACGCAGCGCTCGCGCGGCATGACGGCTTTCATTCTGGAAAAGGGAATGCCTGGCCTGCGTTTTGGCAAGACAGAGAGGAAGATGGGCGTCCGTTCCGCCGTGGCGGCGGAGTTGGTGTTCGAGGATTGTGTGGTTCCGGCGGCCAACCGGCTGGGAGCTGAGGGCGAGGGTCTGAAAATAGCGCTGGCCGCCCTCGACGGGGGGAGGACGGGCATCGCGGCGCTTGCCGTGGGAATCGCCCAGGGCGCTCTGGAGGAGGCCCTCGCCCATGCGCGCGGACGGACGCACTTCAATCGGCCGCTCCTCGACTTTCAGACGACGCAGTTCAAGTTGGCCGACATGCAGACGGAGATCGAAGCGGCGAGGCTGTTGACGCGCAGGGCGGCTTGGCTGGAAGCGCGCGCCGCGCCGTACACCCGGGCGTCCGCCATGGCGAAGGTGATGGCCTCGGACGTCGCGATGCGCGTGACAACGGAGGCGGTGCAGATTCTGGGCGGGTACGGCTACATGCGCGACCGTCCCGTGGAGCGCATGATGCGCGACGCCAAAATAACCCAGATCTACGGCGGGACCAATGAGGTGCAGCGCATGGTGATCGCACGTCACGTGCTCGCCGAATGAGAGCGGGGTGCGGCGCATGATCGAGGCGATTCGTGGTGGGGACCGCCGCGCGCTGGCGCGGGCGCTGACGCTCGTCCAGGGAGGCGGGGAAGCTGCGGACGGGCTGCTGGACGGTGTGCTGGCGCATTGGCCCGAGGTGTCGCCCGCAGTCAGGGTCGTGGGGGTCACGGGGCCGCCCGGGGCCGGGAAGAGTTCGCTCTGCGACCGTTTCATCTCGCACTGGCGCGCAGACGGGAAACGGGTGGCCGTGCTGGCGGTCGATCCGTCAAGTCCGCTTGCTGGCGGAGCGCTGCTCGGCGACCGCGTGCGCATGATGCGGCACACGCTCGACGCGGGCGTGTTCGTGCGCAGTCTGGCGGCGCGCGGCGCGGCGGGCGGGCTGGCGCGGGCGGTGCGCTCGGCGGTGCTTGTGTTGGGGGTGGCCGGGTTTGATGCGGTGCTGCTGGAGACCGTCGGCGTCGGCCAGTCAGAGGTCGACGTGATGTTTGCGGCGGATACGGTTGCTCTGGTCCTCACGCCGGGATCGGGCGACCGGATCCAGGCCGCGAAAGCGGGGATCCTGGAGATCGCCGATATTCTCCTGGTCAACAAGGCGGACCTGCCGGGCGCTGAGGCGCTGGCGGCCGAACTGCGGCACATGCTCGCCGTGCGCCGCAGTTCGCGGGACGGCGGCTGGGATGTGCCGGTGGTCGCTTGCAGCGCCCAGGCGGGGACCGGGATCGACGGCGCGGCGGACGCCATCGCGGCGCACGGCGCGTGGCTGCGCGCGACGGGACAGTTGGCGCACAGGCGCGAGCGACAGGCGCACGAGGAGACGCGACGGCAGTTGTTGGCGATCGTGGAGGCGCGCCTGACCCGGCGCCTCGCTCAGAGCGACGCGTGGCGGACAGCGCTGCAGGCGGTGAGCAGCGGGCGCGTCACGGCGTGGCGGGCGGCGTCCCAAATGGCGGATGAGGTGCTTCCGTCGCCCGACGGCCGCGACGACGGCTGAACGCGCCCGGGGCGCGCCGGGCGCGTTCAGCGCCGGGCGGCGGCGACGCTTGCCGCGCGGCGGGTGCTGTGCTTAAATAGCACATGAAGATGCGCCGGGTACAGAGCATGCCGACGGGCGCGTGTCCACAGACCCGCAGATGACTAGGGGGTTCCACATGGCTGGAGAACTGCGTTTGGGAAGTCGATCGAAGGAAGAACTGCGAGAGATTCCGATGGTGGAGATCGCGTACGAGGTTTTGCGCAGCGCCAACGAGACGTTCTACTATCGCGACCTGATGAAAAAAGTGGCGGAGTTGCGGGGCATGTCCGAGGACGACGTCCAGGAATCGATCGCGCGGCTGTACACGGACATCAATATCGACGGCCGCTTTGTCTGCGTCGGCGAGAACATCTGGGGTCTGCGGCGCTGGTACCCGGTGGAGCGCACCATGGAACGCGGGGCTGGCAAGCGTTTTGTGCGCCGTGACGAGGCGGAACTGGATGAGGACGATGCGCTGGACGGCGCCATTGATCTGGAGGACGACGTCACCGCCCTTGACGATTCGCCGTTTGTCGAGGAAGAGGAGGCGCCGTTTGAGGATGAACTGGCCGCCGACGACGATGACGACGCCGCCGAGTTCCTGGAAGAAGACGCCGTCGAAGAGGAGACCTTCGAAGAGGAAGAGGACGGCGACGAAATCTAGCACCTGGCCCGCGGCCTTGACAGGGTGGATGGCTTGTCTGTACGATAGGCTGGTGATTTCAATAGATCGCAGCGGCGCGTTCTGGTGATGGCTGGCCAGGACGTTTATTTTGTGATGTTGCAGGATGTTTATTTTGCGCTGTTATTGAGGGGGCGTGGGCGTGACCAAGTACGTATTTGTGACGGGTGGCGTGGTCTCGGGCCTGGGCAAGGGCATCACTGCGGCCTCGTTGGGACGATTGCTCAAGAACCGCGGCCTGCGCGTGACCATCCAGAAGTTCGATCCATACATCAATGTGGATCCGGGAACGATGAGTCCCTATCAGCACGGCGAAGTCTACGTGACCGCCGACGGCGCGGAAACCGATCTTGACCTCGGTCACTACGAGCGGTTTATCGATATTGATCTCACCCAGGACAATAACGTGACATCGGGACGAGTATACTTTTCCGTATTGAACAAGGAGCGACGGGGCGATTACCTCGGCGGGACCGTGCAGGTGATTCCCCACATCACAAATGAGATCAAGGAACGCATCATGCGCGCAGCCACGCCTGAGATCGACGTCGTCATCACAGAGATCGGCGGTACGGTCGGCGACATCGAGAGTCTCCCGTTTCTTGAGGCGATCCGGCAGTTGCGCGGTGACGTCGGCCGGGGCAATGTCATGTATATCCACGTCACGCTGATTCCCTATCTCCGACTCGGCGGAGAGGTCAAGACCAAGCCCACGCAGCACAGCGTGGCCGAATTGCGCAGCATCGGCATCAACCCCCAAATGATCGTCTGCCGCACCGAGGTGCCCCTGTCAAGTGAAGTGAAGCGCAAGATCGCCCTGTTTTGCGATACGGAAGAGGAGGCGGTCATCGAGGCGCGCGACGCGGAGACGCTGTACGATGTCCCGCTCATGATGCAACAGGAGGGGCTTGACGAATTCGTCGTGCGCTACCTTGGACTCCAGTGCCCGCCTGCGGACATGGAGGAGTGGCGCGCGATGGTCGACCGCATCAAGCGCGTGCGCCGCTCGGTGCGCATCGCGCTCGTCGGCAAATACGTGGCGCTGCGCGACGCGTATTTGAGCGTGGCGGAGGCGCTGTTTCACGCGGGGGTCGCGAGCGGAGTGGACGTGGCGATCGACTGGATACAGTCGGAGGATGTGTCCGAGGACAACATCGCAGAATTGCTCGCCCCGGTTGACGGTGTGCTCGTGCCCGGGGGATTCGGCGACCGCGGCATCGAAGGCAAGATTCTCGCGACCCACTACGCGCGGACGCACAATATACCGTTTTTCGGCATATGTCTCGGCATGCAGCTCGCCGTGGTCGAGTTCGCGCGCAGTGTTCTCGGACTTTCGGACGCGCACAGCTCGGAGATCAATGAGTTCACCCATGATCCGGTGATCGCGATCCTGCCCGAGCAGCAGGAGGTGCAGGACAAAGGCGGCACCATGCGTCTCGGCGTTTACGACTGCGCGCTGCGGCCGGGTACAAAGGCCGCTGCGGCGTACGGCCAAGCCATGGTCAAGGAGCGGCACCGCCATCGGTACGAGTTCAACAACGACTACCGGGAGGCGGTGGAGGCCTCGGGGATGACGATCAGCGGCGTGTCGCCCGACAGGCGGCTCGTGGAGATCGTGGAGTTGGAGGACCATCCCTGGTTCGTCGGCGTACAGTTCCATCCTGAGTTTACTTCGCGTCCCAACCGCGCGCAGCCTCTGTTTCGCGAGTTTGTCGCGGCGGCGGCAAAACATGCGGATGAACTTGCCGCGCAGGCAGGGAAGAGCCATCTTTTGGCGAAGTAAACGGGAACATGAAGCCATGTGAGCGTCAATGCGGACGGTCAGTTGTCGACAACTGTGGAAGGGGTGTGCTTGCGCCCTTGGCAAGGACAATTCTTGTGATCGACGACCAGTTTGGCATCCGGATGCTGCTGCAGGAGGTTCTTGAACGGGAGGGATACAACGTGTACGCCGCGGCCAACGGGGGCGAGGCGTTGGCGCTGGTCCAGGCGCACGGGCCGGACCTCGTTTTGCTCGACATGAAGATCCCGGGAATGGACGGACTGGAGATTCTCACGGCCATGCGCAAGATTGTCCCGGAGCAGAGGGTCGTCATGATGACAGCGTACGGCGAACTCGACCTGGTGCGGGAGGCGGCCGTGCTCGGAGCGCTCGGCCACTTCACGAAACCGTTCGACATTGATGAACTCCGCCGCTATATCGTGCGCGTACTGGGGCCCGAGAGCGATGTGGGGTGACGCTGGACCGGTCGCGCTGATCAGGCTTCGCATGGGCGGGCAGGACGCGCACTATGGCGGCGGTCTCGTCGACGGCGCGAAGGTCGTGCAGCTGTTTGGCGATGTGGCGACCGAGTTGCTCATCCGTCACGACGGCGATGAGGGACTGTTTGTGGCGTACGAAGAAGTGGTCTTCACGGCCCCGGTGTACGCTGGCGATTATCTGGAGGTGACCGGTCGCATCCTGCGCGTGGGCGCCACCTCGCGCAGGATGGAGTTTGCGGCCCACAAGGTCATCGAGGGCGGGACGGACCCGGCGCGGCCGTCCGCGGCGAAGGTGGTGTCGCCTCCTGAACTGGTCGCGAGAGCGGTCGGCACCTGCGTTGTGCCGAAAGAGCGGCAGTCGGCGTTTCCGACTTCGGGGGATGCCCCGCAGGTGACGATTGACGACTGACGATTGACGCGGGAAAGATCGGGGTTCGGGAGACGGGCCTGCCGGGCATCTCTTCGCCAGAGGAGGAGTCACCCCATGGACAGACTGATCATCACCGCTGCCGTGAACGGCGCGGAGGTGATGCGGGCGCAGTCTCCGGCGGTGCCATACACGCCGGACGAGATTGCGCAGGCGGCGGCCGACGCGCACGCGGCGGGGGCCGCGATCGTCCACGTGCACGCGCGCCGCGAGGATGGAACGCCGACACAGGACAAGGCGGTGTACGCCAGGATCATCGACGCTGTGGCGGCGCGGTGCGACGTGATTGTGCAGGTGTCGACTGGAGGCGCGGTGGGCATGTCGGCGCAGGAGCGGTCGGCCGTGATTGAACTGGCGCCGGAGATGGCGACTTTGTCGGTGGGCAGCGTGAATTTCGGCGACGGGGTGTTTGTGAACCACCCCGCGGATGTGGCGCGGTTTGCGCAGCGCATGCAGGAGTACGGCGTCGTGCCCGAGATCGAGGTGTTCGAGGCGGGCATGGTCGCCGCGGCTGTCCGCCTGGCGCGCGAAGGCCTGCTGCGCCTCCCGGCGCACTTTGACTTCGTGCTGGGGGTTCCGGGCGGCATGCCGGGCGAGTTGCGCCATCTGCAGCATGCGGTCGACTGCCTGCCGCCCGGCTGCACATGGACCGCGGCTGGCGTGGGCCGGGCGCAGCTGCCGATGGCGGTCTGCGCCATCGTGCTCGGCGGACACGCGCGCGTCGGCCTCGAGGACAACATCTACTACCAGCGGGGGCGCCTGGCCGCGAGCAGTGCGGAACTGGTCGAACGCGTGGCGCGCCTGGCGCGCGAGCTTGGGCGCGAGACGGCGACGCCGGACGAGGCGCGCGCGCTTCTTGGGATTTCACGGCGGCCGTGATATGATGGGGCAAGATCACAGAGGGGATGGGACGATAGTGTCTGTGGGATCGTTCAAGGATGTGCTGCAAGACGGCCTGCGCAACAACTACGCGGTCGGCCAGTTCAATATCAATAACCTGGAATGGACGCAGGCGATCGTCGAGGTGGCGGGCGAGGAGGATTCGCCGGTTATCCTCGGCGCTTCGGAAGGCGCCATCAAATATATGGGCATGGATTATATGGCTGCGATCGCACGTGTGGCGGCAGAGAAATCCAAGGTTCCGGTGATCCTGCATCTCGACCACGGCAGCAGTTTTGACGTCGTCATGAAGTGCATCCGCCACGGATGGACTTCTGTCATGATCGACGGCTCTCATCACCCCCTCGAGGAGAACATCGCGCTCACGCGCAGGGTGGTCGAGGCGGCCCATTCGGTCGGGGTGCACGTGGAAGGAGAACTGGGACGCATCGGCGGCGTCGAGGACGACCTCAGTGTGGACGCGCGCGAGGCTTCCTTAGTGCGTCCGGAGGAAGCGGAGCTGTTTGTCAGGGAGACCGGCGTGGACGCTCTGGCGCCGGCGATCGGTTCGGCGCACGGGCACTACGAAGGCAAGCCGGAGTTGGCGTTTGACCGCCTCCGGCAGGTGCGGGACCGGACGGGTGTCCCGCTCGTGCTGCACGGCGGCACGGGGATTCCTGACGAAGACATTCTTCAGGCCATCCGCCTCGGAGTAAGCAAAATCAACGTCAACACGGAGAACCAGTCGGCGTTTACCGATGCGGTGCGCGCAATCCTGCTGCACGATGCCAAGGTGTACGATCCCCGCAAGTACCTGGGACCTGGCCGGGAAGCGATCAAGAATGCGGTGCGCGCCAAGATCCGGCTGTTTGGTTCCGGCGCAAACAACGGCCAGCGCGGTTTTGCGCCCCGAACAACAGTGTGACGCCATGAAGTTCTACCTGGCAACGCATCGGTCGCAGGAGGCGGAGCGGGCGGCGGGTCTCGGCTTTGTGCAGGGGTTGGTCGTGCCGCGCGCGGAGGTCGTTGCAACCGGGCGCGACTACCCCGCTCTCGTGGCTGAACTGTCGGAGTTCTCCTTTAACACCGTGTGCGCGCAAAGCGATGAACTGGACGCCTCGTCCCTGTCGGATGAGGCGCGGAACCTGGCTGGCGGGCTGGGGGAGCGTTTTGTCCTGCTGGCGCCCGTGACGCTGGAGAGCATCAAGGCGACGGCGCGCCTGTCCGGGAAGATCGCGATGGCTCTGGAGTTGGTCGCGTCCCCGGTCCAGGCGATGGCTGCGGCGCGCTGTGGCGCGCGCGCCGTCTGTGTGCCCTCGCGGCGGTTCATGCGCGCTGGTCTGGATGCGTGCCGGGCCGCGGACGACATGCGCAGCGCATTCGCGCGCTACGGGCTGGCAACGGAAGTGTGGGTCGACGATCCGGGCGATGTCGCCGAACTGGAACGGCTCGTGAAAATCGGCGTTGACGCCGTGCTGTGCCGCTGGGACCTGTTGCGCACCGTCGCCTACCATCCGTTCACCGACCGGGGCGTCGAGCGAATGCTCGCGGAGTGACGCCGCGCGGCGGACGCGGCCGGTCGGCAGCGTTGCGCTCAACCTCGGCGTCCTCAAGAGTCTGGCGCGCGACCACCGGGGCCAGCGGGCGCTATCATGATCAAGGCGGGTGTTCCATATGTCCGAAGATTTCATCCAGGGCCTGTTCGCAGATCGGATCGGCGGGGCGCGGTTCGGGAAGGACAATGTGCTGTACAAATTCGAGAAGATCAAGCGGGCCAAAGCGGCTGCCCGCCTGGCGCATCCCGACACGCCCATGATCGACATGGGCGTCGGGGAACCCGACGACCGCGCGGACGACGGCATCGTGCGCGTGCTCGCACAAGAAGCGGCGAAGCGCGAGAACCGCTTCTACTCGGACAACGGCATACCGGACTTCAAGCAGGCTGCCGCGCGGTACCTCGCCGAAGTGTACGGTGTGACGGGGATTGACGCCGCGAACGAAATCAATCACTCCATCGGTTCCAAGCCGGCCCTGGCCATGCTGCCTTCCGTCTTCATCAATCCCGGCGACGTCACATTGATGCCCGTCCCCAACTACCCCGTGCTCGGAACGCACACCGCGTGGCTGGGCGGACAGGTGCACGAACTGCCTCTGCGCGAGGACCTCGGCTTCCTGCCTGCGCTCGATGAGGTGCCGGACGCTGTCTTGCGGCGGGCCAAACTGCTGTATCTCAACTATCCGAATAACCCCACCGGCGCCTCCGCCACGCGCGAATTTTTCGCAGAGGTTGTCGAATTTGCCAAGAAGAACCGGATTCTCGTGGTGCACGACGCGGCTTACGCGGCGCTGACGTTTGACGGCGAGGCTCCGCTGTCGTTTCTCTCAGTCCCGGGTGCGAAGGACGTCGGGATCGAACTGTTTTCCTTGTCCAAGGCGTACAACATGACCGGCTGGCGCATCGCCTTTGTCGCAGGGAACGCGCTTGCCGTCAAGGCGTTCGCCGCCGTGAAGGACAACATCGATTCCGGCCAGTTCATCGCCATTCAAAAGGCGGCCGCCTATGGTCTGGAACATCCGGAAATCACGCGGCGCATCGCGGAGAAATACTCGCGCAGGCACGGGCTTCGTGTTTACGCGTTGCGGGCGCTCGGCTTTCATGCGACAAAGCCCAAGGGCTCGTTCTTCTTGTACACGAAGGCGCCCAAGGGGATCGTTGGCGGCCCGCGGTTCGCGAATGCCGAAGAATTCTCGCAGTATCTCATCACCTCGACGCAGATCTCCACCGTGCCCTGGGACGACTCGGGAGCGTACGTGCGCTGGAGCGTGACGTTCGAGGCGGACGGTGCAGCCGCTGAGCAGGCGGTCATCGCCGAGATCGCCGAGCGGCTGTCGCGGGTGCGTTTTGAATTTTGAGCGCGCCGCGGCGGACAAACATCGTGCGTGCAGTCTTCTGCATAAACTGTGAGAGACGCGGCAAACATGCTATAATGAATGTTAATAATCTGACGTAGGGCGAGGGTAGGTACAATTGCAAATCAAAGATCTGGAATCGAAAAAGCTCCCGGAGCTTTACAAGCTGGCTAAGGAATTTGAGATCCCTCACTATGCGGGGATGAAGAAGAAGGAACTCATCTTCGCGGTGCTCCGGGCGCAGGCAGAGAAGGACGGACTGATTTTCGCCGAAGGTGTGCTTGACGTCATGCAGGAAGGTTTCGGGTTTCTCCGGCCCATCGGTTACCTCCCCAGTGCGGAAGACATTTACGTGGCGGCGTCGCAGATCCGGCGGTTCGATCTCCGGCCGGGCGATCTCGTATCCGGCAAGGTCAGGCCGCCAAAGGACAACGAACGGTACTTCGGACTGTTGCAGGTGGAGGCCGTCAACGGCACGAGCCCGGAAACCGCCGCGGAAAGACTTCATTTCCCCGCACTGACACCGCTGTTCCCGCAGGAGAGATTCATTCTCGAAACTCAACCGAACCGGTTCGCGACGCGCATGATGGATCTCCTTGTACCCGTCGGAATGGGACAGCGCGGATTGATCGTGGCGCCGCCAAAGGCAGGCAAGACGCTGCTGCTCAAGGAGATCGCGAACAGCATCTCGGCCAACTACCCGAATGTCGACCTTTTCGTGCTGCTCATCGACGAACGCCCCGAAGAAGTGACCGACATGCAACGGTCGGTCAACGGTGAAGTGGTTGCGTCCACGTTTGACGAGGTTCCGGAGAACCACATCAAGGTCGCCGAACTGGTGCTGGAGCGCGCAACGCGCCTTGTCGAGCACAAACGGGACGTCGTCATCCTGATGGACAGCATCACTCGGTTGGCGCGCGCGTACAACCTGGTCATCCCGCCGAGTGGGCGCACGCTGTCGGGCGGTATTGATCCCGCGGCGTTCCATCGGCCGAAGCGCTTCTTTGGCGCAGCGCGCAATATTGAAGAGGGCGGAAGCCTGACGATCATCGCCACGGCTCTGATCGACACGGGTTCGCGCATGGACGACGTCATCTACGAAGAGTTCAAGGGGACCGGCAACCTTGAACTGCACCTGGACCGCCGGCTCGCCGAGAAACGCGTGTTTCCCGCGTTTGACATCAGGCGCTCCGGGACGCGGCGGGAAGATCTGTTGCTGACCCGCGAGGAACTCGACAAGATGTGGGCGCTGCGCAAATCGCTCGGCGAGAACGCGGAGTTTACCGAGATCTTCCTGCGCCGTTTCAACAAGTCCCGTTCCAATGCAGAGTTTCTCGCCTCGTTGGAAAGCACGGACTCCCGCGAATCCTCCTCCGCCTCGGGACGCGACCGCGACCAGAGGCATGTGAGTGCGAAGTGAAACCGCAGATCGACCGACACCCGATGCGCATGGCGTACGCCGACTGCGACGGGAGGGTGTTCGACGCGCCCGACATGTCCGCCCTGGGGCGGACGGGCAGCGACGTGACCGAGCTTCAGGCGCGCGAGTGGATTCCCCTTCCGAAAGGGGCGACACTTGTCGGCATCCCGGGCAGCCGGGCGCTAGGCCTCGATCCGAAGGGCGGCGCACTCAAGGCGTTGCCGAAGGAATTCACCGCGGTCGGGGCGCTGCTTCCGCAGGGTTACACCCGCCTCTACCTGCCGGCGTACCACAGGGAGCCGGGGCACCCCCTGCCGCTCTTTGGCTACACCGCGGTGGGGTATTCGCGCGGGAAGTTCTATGTCGCGGCCGCGGAAACCGACGATCCCGATCCGTGGAATCCGCTGCAGTACGGCGAGGATGAGGTTCGAAAGCGCGTGCTGCAGGTGCAGCAAGACCACGGCAATCCCCTTTACGAGCACCTGGCGGGTTGCGCGCTGAATTACGAATGTGTCACGGCGCGCAATACATTCTTCTTCTCCAGGGAAGCCGCGCTGCCTGTCTCGTCCTCCTGTAACGCGGGCTGCATCGGCTGCATCAGCGAGCAGCCGGACGACGCCGGATTCCCATCGCCTCAGACGCGGCTTGAAATCCGGCCGTCGGCGGCGGACATGGCCGACCTGATCGTCAACCACCTCCGCGCGGCGGGGCCGGAGGCCATCATTTCCTTCGGCCAAGGGTGTGAGGGCGAACCGTCTTTGCGCGCACCGGATATCGCGGAAGCGATCAGGCGCGCCAGGGAAATGGTCCGGACCGGCTACATCAACATCAACACGAATGCGGGTTTTACGCGACACATCAAGACAATCGTCGACGCGGGGCTGGACCTCATGCGCATTTCCACGATCAGTGCGCTCGAGGACCACTACACGGCCTACTACAGACCGCGCGGCTACACGCTGCGCGACGTGGAGGCCTCTGCCGCGTACGCGTCGTCGCGGGGCGTGACGGTGTCCCTTAATTACCTTGTATTCCCTGGCGCTTCCGACCGTGACGAGGAAATGGACGCGATGATCGGATTCATTCAGCGCACAGGGGTCAGGCTCGTGCAGCTGCGCAACCTGAACATCGATCCCGATCACTACCTCGCCAGGATTCCCGCGCGCATCGGCGAACCGCGCGGCCTGCTCGAGATGATCGAACGGCTGCGGGCGTCCTGCCCGGGACTCCGCATCGGGAGCTATACGCACCCGCCGACGTGGAGCGCTGGCCCGCGCGGCAAGGCCGGTTCTGGCGACCGGGAGAACTCTGATCATGCAAATCACGGCAGGCGCGGGATCAAGGCAGGCGAGGGGCGCTGAACCTGGGGCGTCCGACTGATACCTCGGACGCCGGGTCCGACTGAAGCCTCGGACGCCGGATGTGAAGTCGCTGGGCCTGCGCTGTCACATTGCCATTTGCGAAAGACGGGGCGCGGCAGTGGCGGACGGCCCGTCCGGCATCGCCGCGCCGCCTTCTACCAGAAAACGGGCGGCAGTGTGGGCGCCGGAAGCGTCCACAGTTGCGGCGCGACCGCGAACGCCAGCGCTACGGTCAGGATGCCGACGGCGAGGATGTTTCTCTGCCATTTGCTTTTGTCGAGGCTCATCTCTGTTTCCCTCCTTTGGCGGGATCGCCTTGCAGGTTGATTATAGGTCCGAAAAATGTTGGCTGGCAATGCATGTTTTGGATAATCCAAAACATGCTGTAACGCACTCTTGCGTAAATGTCGTCGGATGTGGTACAATTCGACGGTTACAGATGATCGCACAGTGTCTTGAAAGCCGAACGGCTTGACTGGCGCGATATCGAATGGACAAGTGCCAAGGTGGAGGTGAAGAACGTGAAGGCGGCGATTCATCCGGATTACCATAAGGTGACCGTTACCTGCGCGTGCGGAGAGCAGTTTGAAACAGGCTCCATCAAGAAGAATCTACGCGTCGAGGTCTGCTCGAAATGCCATCCATTCTTTACCGGGAAGCAAAAATTTGTCGACGCCGGCGGTCGCGTGGACAAGTTCCGCAAGAAATACGGCATGTAAGGAATGCGGAGCGCCCGGCGCAGTGTGTCGGGTGCTTTTTTCATGCTTGTGGACGCGTGACGTCCGCGTTTCAGGGTTTGATGTCGCTCGCAGGGGTGGATGGAAGTGTTTCATCGTTTGGAGGCCGTCGAAGAGAGGTACGAGGAGTTGGGGCGCCTCTTGTCCGACCCGGCCGTCATTGCCGATGTCAGTAAGCTTCGCCAGTACGCCAAAGAACAGTCCGACCTCGGCGACACTGTGAACGCCTACCGCGAGTACAAGAGAGTCGTCGCGGAATTGCAGGAGTCGCGCACGATGCTCGGCGAACGTCTGGACGAGGAGATGCGCGACCTTGTCAAACAGGAGATCGGCGAACTGACGGAGCGTGAAGCAAAACTGTCAGACGATCTCATGGTTTTGTTGTTGCCGAAAGACCGGAATGACGACCGGAATGTGATTGTCGAAATCCGCGGCGCGGCAGGCGGCGACGAGGCGGCGCTGTTCGCGGCGACGCTGTTTCGCATGTACAGCCGTTACGCGGACCGCGAGGGCTGGAAGGTGGACCTGATAGACGCGAACCAGACCGACATCGGCGGGTTCAAGGAGGTCGTATTCAGCATCGCCGGAAAGGGCGCCTACAGCAAGTTGAAGTATGAGAGCGGGGCGCACCGCGTGCAGCGCGTGCCGTCGACCGAGTCTGGAGGGCGCATCCACACGTCCACGGCGACGGTGGCGGTCCTCCCGGAGGTGGAGGAGGTGGAGGTGGAGATCCACGACAAGGACCTGCGGGTCGACACCTTCTGCTCGACCGGGCCCGGCGGCCAGAGCGTCAATACAACCCAGTCCGCGGTCCGCATCACGCACATTCCGACGGGGATCGTGGTGTCGTGCCAAGACGAGAAGTCGCAGTTGAAGAATCGCGACAAGGCGATGCGGGTCTTGCGCGCGCGCGTGTACGAGAAGTTTCAGCTCGAGCAGCAGCAGGAATACGCGGAGCAGCGCAAATCGGCCGTCGGCACGGGGGATCGCAGCGAGCGCATCCGCACGTACAATTTCCCGCAGAGCCGCGTGACGGACCATCGCATCGGCCTGACGCTGCACAGGCTGGAGAGCGTTCTGGAAGGCGACCTTGATGAGATCCTCAACTCCCTCATCACGGCGGAGCAGGCGGCCATGCTGCAGCAAGCGGGCGACTTGGCGTGACGGCGCCGGGATCTACGGTGGGGGCCTTGGTGGAGGAGGCGGCGCGCCGTCTGTCCGCAGCCCAGGTGGAGATTCCGCGCAGGACGGCCGAATGGCTGTGGATGCACGCCGCGGGCGTCGCCAAGCACGAACTTCTGCTGCACTGGCGGGACGAGGCGGATCCGGCGGCGGTGTCCGCCTTCTTGGTGTGCGTCGGGCGGCGGTGCGCCAGGGAGCCCTTGCAGTACATATTGGGCGAGGCGGACTTTGCCGGGCTGAATCTGGACGTTGATCGCAGGGTGCTGATTCCGCGGCCGGAGACCGAGTTGCTTGTCAACGCCGCATTGACGCAGATCGTCGCCATGTGCCGCAGGACGCCGTCGGCCAGCCGGCTCACGGTGGTCGATCTCGGCACGGGATCGGGGGCGATAGCCATCGCGTTGGCGAAGGGGCTGGCGCGCCAGGGACTGCTGCCGCAAATACGTCTGCTTGCGACGGATCTGTCCGCGGAGGCGCTTGACGTGGCGCGGTCCAACGCGCTGCGCTGCGGCGTGTCCGATGTGATCGAGTTTCTCCAGGGGGATGCGCTGTTGCCCGCCGCGTTTGCCGCGGGTACTGTCGCAGGGCTCGTCGCCAACCCGCCCTACATTCCGGAGAGTGCCGCAACGCAACTTGAGCCCGAGGTGCGGAATTTTGAACCTGCGGCCGCACTGTACGGAGGGCGCGACGGACTCGACATGTACCGCCGGATCGTCTCCCAGGCGGTCGCGCGGCTGGCGGACGACGCCTTCATCGCCTTCGAAGTCGGGATCCACCAGGCGGAGGCGGTGAGCGGCCTGATACGCTCGGCGTTCCCCGTCGCCGACGTGGAGTGCATCCCGGACGCGCAGGGCATCTTGCGCGTGGTCGTCGCGCGTCCGCCGGTCAGGGACGCCCGCTCTCATGGGGTTGCTGCCTCCGACCACAGTTGCCTTCTGTTGGACTTCATCCCGCTGATCGGAGGCGCTCCCTCCGATCCGGGAATCTGAGGTTTAATAACTTGCTAGATTGACCATACTGCCTTCTGACGACGCGTGGAGATCGCGCGCGGGGAGGCGTGGATGGCATGAGACAGCTGGTGTGGGCGGCGATTCTGATCGCGGGACTGTTCGGTGTCATAAGCGGCATGCAGGTAACCGGGGTGGGTCAGCACGACGCCTTTGTCGGACCGGATCCGAGTGTCATTCCGAAGGACGCCGTGCGCTTGCGCATCATTGCCAACAGCAACAGCCCGCAGGACCAGAATATCAAACGGGCCATCCGCGACCAGGTCATCGCGCTCATCGGCAAGAGCGTGGCGTCCGCCCGCACGCCAGCACAGGCGCACTCGATCATCCAGTCCGAGGTTCCGCGCGTGGAACGGTTGGCCGTGTCGGCGTTGACACAGGCCGGCATGCCGTACGGAGCGAGCACGACATTCGGACCCGCGCCGTTTCCTACCAAGATCTATGGCAATCGCGTCTATCCGGCGGGCGTATACACGGCATTGCGCGTCACGCTTGGTCGCGGCGCAGGGCAGAACTGGTGGTGCGTTCTGTTCCCGCCGCTGTGCTTCGTGGCCCTGACCGACGGAGACGCGGTGGCAGCGACGCAGGCGTTCCCAGACTATCCGCCTCTGGCCGTGACCCACGTGACAGGCCCGGGCGGCAAGCGAATCCCCGTGCAGTTGCGCCTCGCGGTCGTCGATTACGGCGAGGAGGCGATCAAGGTGTTCACGGCGGACTTTGCCGGCCTGTGGCGCAAGATGACCACGATCCTGTAAAGGGGGCGGCAACCATTTCGGACACAGGCGAGACTTTCAAGTCGATCGGGACATCCAAGACCGCGGAGACAGGGCAGACAGGGAAGATAGTCAAGTCCGTCGAGACCGTCCACTGGGTCTTTGCGCAGGGTGGCGCCGGGGTGCACGACGACGGAAGGCACGACGACGGAAGGGCGGCGGGTGGCCGTGTGGCGCAGGCTGGCAGCGCGCAGGGCGCCGGCGGGGCCGCCCGGCCACCCGCCGCTGTTTTGCGGCGCACACTTCCCTCGCGCGAGATCTTCGAACAGGCTGCCGACATCATCAAAGCGGGCGGACTTGTGGCGTTTCCCACCGAAACGGTCTACGGACTAGGGGCGGACGCCGGCAACGAACAGGCCTTGCGCGCCATCTACGCCGCGAAGGGACGCCCGGCCGACAATCCGTTGATCGCCCATGTCGCCAAGGCTGAGCAGTTATTACAATTGTGCCAGTTCGTGCCGTCGCTGGCGCAGGATCTGATCGGCGCGTTCTGGCCCGGACCGCTGACCATCACGCTCCCTGCGCTGCCCTCGATCCCGCGGACACTGACCGGGGGTCTGTCGAATGTCGCCGTGCGAATGCCGAGCCATCCGGTTGCCCTGGCGCTGATCAGAGCGGCGGATTCTCCACTCGCCGCACCGTCCGCCAATCTGAGCGGCCGCCCCAGTCCGACCGTGGCGCGGCATGTATTGGCCGACCTGGCGGGAAGGATTGACGGGGTGATTGACGGCGGCAGGTGTGAGGTGGGTATTGAATCGACGGTTATTGCGCTGGAACCGGAGGGCGGAATCGTGATTCTGCGGCCCGGAGCAATCGGTCCGGACAAGCTCAGCCGCTTCGGCGTTCCCGTGAGCTATGACTCCGCGCTGCTTGCATCTGACAACGCGGCGCCCCGTGCGCCGGGGCAGAAGTATCGGCACTACGCCCCACAGGCGCCCGTTCTCCTGTTCCACAGCAGGATTCAAGCCGCTGCGCTTGAGGAACTGGAGCGCCATGCCCTGGCATTGGCCGCCACAGGGGCGGTGGTTGCAGCTCTGACCGTGAGCGCCGTCGCGTCTCCTTCCGGCGCGCGTCTTTGGCTGCCGCTCAGCCGCACGGCTGCGGTGCACGAGGTGGCGCGTGGGCTCTACGGCGCGTTAAGGATGTGCGACGATGAGGGTGTGGACCAGATCGTCCTCGAAGGCATCTCGGGAGGCGAATCGGCTGCAGCTGTCATGAACCGCATGTTCAAGGCGGCCGGCAATCGGATGCTCGAGGTCTAGCGCGCTGGAACGCGTTGGATTCGCCCTTCACGGCGCGCCGTCCAGAGTCTCGGTTCCGCTTCAAGAACCTCCACGGCAGCGAGCGCAGCCGCCGTGTTCACGGGGGAAATTCCAGCGCCGAAGATAAACCCGGACACCGTGTACTTCATGTACTCGACTGGCGAACGACTGTCTGCAATATAGCCGCCACAACTCGCAAGAGACTTGCTCAAGGTGCCCATCATGATATCGACGTCGCCGGGGGAAACGCTGCAGTCCTCACATATTCTCGTCCGAACTCTCCCATGACTTCGACCGAGTGCGCCTCGTCCACTGACAAGAGCGCATGATGCCATGGCTTAAGATGAACGACGTGCCCGAGTCAGGCGTATTTCCGTCCATGCTAAATACTCCTTTCATGATGATCAGAACACGTCTACAGGAAGCCCGCAGTCTCCACAAAATCTCATCGGGGCGGGCAGCGAGTTTTTATCCTGGTAGACCGCCATGGCGCATCCGCACGAGAGCGGAGGATGAAAACCTCCTGCGCCAAGGTCGCACGTCGGTCCGACGGCGGGCCAGCGGTGGAATGAAGACTTGCTGGGTCGCCCGTGTCCCTTTGCTCGTCGCGAGTTTCGCGGCGCGGCCGCGCTGTCTGAGCAGGAGCAAAGGGATACGGGCGACTGGCGCAGACCCGACGGCTGGCGCAGACCCGGCATTTTCCGAGCAGAATCAACGGTGTATTATGGGTGCGCGGATGTATTGCCGACCAGCTGCACGTTTGGAATCGTGACGACCATTTTATCTTCAGTGGGCTCGCGGCGCGTTCTCGAAAAATGTGAATTTGCGATAACTGCAAGGGAAGCTGGTTTGCCAATGGGCGTGGAATGGACATGGAAGAGTTCATCTTCACTCTTTGAGCTTGATGCAACACCTGACCCACAGGTTTTCTCCTGTTAGGGGGCGGCAGTGTGCAATAGCAGTCCAGGTTGATGGAATCGACTGGTTCGACGTTGCGCCGAGGTACCTGTGCACCGAGTCTTGAGCCGCATCTGGACAGGGCATGTGTGGTATGCAGGAAAGGGGCGCGGATGTGTGGCCAAAGCGGACGGGATGTTGGCGATTCTCTGGTTGCTGACGTCGAGGGGGCGCCTTACGGCGCAAGAGTTGGCGGACCACCTTGAGATTCATGTGCGCACGGTGTATCGGTATATCGATGCTCTGTGCGCAAGCGGTGTGCCCGTCATGTCTGAGTCAGGACATGACGGCGGTTATCGCCTGCCGCCAAATTATCAAGCTGCTCCCCTGTTTTTGACAGCGGAAGAGCACGCTGCGCTGATGCATGCCGCCTTGTTTGCTCAACGTGCCGGATACCCTGCACAGCAGGCTCTGGAACGGGCGCTTCTCAAAATCCGGCAGAACAGTACGGCGAACCAAAAGACGGACGTCTCCAGACGCGTTGACGGTGTGGACGTCATCCCGACCGTCAATCATGAGGTGTACTTCCCGTTCCTCGCGGAAATCGAGGATTGCGTGGCACACGGACGCACCGTATCCATCCACTATCGGAAACCACATGAGGAGTCGGTTGTGGAGCGAAACGTGGATCCGTACGGCCTGATACATTGGCGGGAGCGTTGGTACGTGGTCGGTTTTTGCCACTTGCGTCGTGAAGCGCGTATCTTTCGCGTCGATCGAATGCAAGCCTGCAACGCGACAAACGAGATGTTTGTGCCGCCGGACGGATTCTCTGCCAGTTCATTTTTTACTGCTCGACAAATTTATGAAGGTACTCCTCAGGAGGAAGTTGCGCAAGTGTCGTTGGAAGGGGCCGACGATGCCATCGAAGATCTCGCCAGTCATTGGTTCCTTGGTCCCCGTCTCATCGAGAAGGGAATGGGGAAGGCATTCTTTCTTGTAGAAGAGCGAATGTTCGCGTCGTATGTCCCGCACATTCTGCTGGCCTATGGCCGGTCGATCTGGATCCGAGAGCCGACGACTCTGAACGATCGGATGGTGGCGCTTGCGCGAGACTTGACCGGATATTATTCGCGGCATCCCTGACCGTATCTGTCAGGGAACCTATGCTACAGTCTGATGAGAACAGTCGAAAGGGAGGGTGTGCTGTGAATGTAGAGTGGAAGGATTGGTTTTGGAGGGTGTGGGAGAATAATCGTCGGCTGACGGATCGTGTGGCTCAGGCATTCATGGACGCTGGGGCCATGGATCAAACCCCGGTGCCCGGGATGCGGCCATTTCGCAAACTCCTGCTCGAGGTGTGGGGCATCGAACAGGTCTATGCGCGTGGATTCGCCTTGGAAGATTGGCGGTGGGAGTTTTTGCCGGAGTCGTATGGCACTTGTGCGATCGAAGAGGCCATGGCTGTCGGCGCAAGCGTTCGGGAGGAGACGCGGCGGCTGTGGCCGATGATTTCTGCCGAGTCTCTGACCGAAGCCCGGCCGACGCCATTTCCGGGACATCCGGAAGGCGGCGGAATCGAGTGGCTGACCTACGCACTGGAGAACGAGATTCATCATCGCGGGCAAGGGTACGTATATCTTCGGCTTTTGGGCAAGGAACCCCCGGCATTTTATCTGCGCACAGATTCTAAGGAGGGGAACCTTTGACAACCTGTGAACAACTGCTTGCATACCATGCGTGGGCGAACGACAGGGTTTTGAAGCATTTGAGCACTCTTCCTGATGGTGTTGTCTTCCAAGAACTGCAAAGCGTGTTTCCGTCCATCAGTGCCACGCTGACCCATCTGTGCGTCGTGGACAACTTGTGGCTGGCTGCCATGCGAGGCCAAGACAACACCGCTATTTTCGGAGACTTGCCTGTTTGGAAGTCTGAGGTCGAAGGGGTTGCCGTCGGTGAGGTGTACACCCGTTTCTCGGCCGTCGCCCGGCACTACCACGACTTCTTGACGACACTTGCCGACCCGGATGCATACGCGGATTACGCTCATCCGACTGCAGGGACACTGCGTGCGCGATACACCGACGTCGATCAACGGGAAGTCAGTCCGGCACAAAAGTGAGTGAAGACCCCGGCGCCAGGAAGGAGGGCCAGGATACGGAGACCGAATTTGGGGGATCCATCGGCCGGGTGAAGGCCTCTCCGTTGCCCCATATGATCAGTATTGCCGTCGCAGGGTGTGCTCGACGTGGCGCGTGGCTTGCCCGAACGCGTCCACCAAGGAACCGGCGGCGCGGGGGCTCTCCAATGAATAGATGTCGGGAGGAGCAAGAAGAGATGAGCGAGCTTTTGGCGGGACAGTATGATTTGGTTCGCAAGACCAGACAGAGTCTGTTTGCGTTCTTGGAGAGCGTGCCGGTCGACTCGTTGCATTCTGAAGTGCCTGGCGGCGGCTTCGGCACAATTGCCCGCACTCACCTGCACGCGGCGGGATGCTACATGCACTGGCTGGGTGGATTTGCGAACATTCGATCCAAACCAGCATATCCGACGGAAGAGGAGATTTGCTCGGCAGATGTCGCCGTGCTTCGCCACTGGTTTTCGATATCCGACGAGGTGGTGGATGAGTTCTTGCACGCGTACGGGAATCATTATACGGAGCTGATTTTTAACGAGTCTGAAGGCCCAATGGGGTTGACCCCGCTATGGCTGATGACGCATGCGATGACGCACGAGTTTCATCACAAGGGACAGATTGTTGCGCTGGCGCGCCAACTCGGCTACGCGCCTCCCGATACGGACCTGGTTTATACGGACAACGAGTAACGAAAGAAAAAGGCACGTTGTCCAATCGACGACTGCAGCAATTATGGGAAACTATGAGATGGCAATACATGGCCGAGATCCTGTCGTTTCAGCAGTGCTGGGACGGACGATCGGTATGGACACCTTCGTTGAGGACTCGCGATAGAGGCTGCGCTTCGATGACCGCAGTGTGCGGTAGCTGAGACATACGTCCATTACGGAACTTGCTGGTGGTAACGCGGTCTTTGACCGTTTCATGATCTGACCGGCAGATCCACGGTTCGGGTCTGCCAAGGTACTTTTTCCCGCCGCGACAGACGGGTCAGATCAATGATGTTCGTCGTATACATAATCCGGCGCATCTCCCCGGATATCGGAAAAACGTCGCGAGTTCCTCCCAATGGTCGCGCCAAGTGCGCACGCACAAGGGTCATTCTTCGCCCATTATTACTAAAATAAATTAAATTTTAGTAATATTTCTTTCTGTTCTGGGGCTTGGCATACCGACTTAAGAGACGCCGTGACGGCCTTGAAGTCTTTGCAGGACAGGTTCCTTGCAGGACACGTACTTGAGGGAATTTTGAATCTGGCGCGCGATGCACTCTTGGACGTCTGATTGCGGAAAACGCGCGACGTGGCCCTCCTGGCGCACCGTGCAGTGGATGGCATCGAGAAAGATCACGGCGTACACGGGTTGCAGGGGGCGACTCTGCCGCTCCCGCGCCGCCAGCTGCACCCGCGCCGCCGACTGCACCCGCGCCGCGCCGCCAGCCCATGCCCGCGCGGAGCTCTTGTCGGTTGGTTGTCTCATGGCAATAACGCCCGACGCATACACATGAATGACGGTGCGTGCGCGAAAGGCGGGGTGTCCGATGGCCGGGACGGTGTTCACAGTCCTGATGATAGGCGTCGCGTTGGGTATGGACGCCTTTTCACTCGGGATCGGGCTCGGGGCCCAGGGATTGAGGTGGCGCGATGTCGCAAGGCTGTCGGCCATGATCTCTCTCTTGCACGTTCTGCTGCCGCTCGGAGGAATCGCGATCGGCGATGCGCTGCACCACCTCTTTGGATCCACATTCCAAAAAATAGGCGCTGCGCTGCTGTTGTTGCTCGGAGCGCGCATGACGCTCGAGGCGTTCCGCCGTGATCCTCAGTCCGTTCGGGCTCCTGTGTCTGCAGGGCCGTTCAAATTGCTCGTGTTTGCCCTGAGCGTCAGCCTGGACGCGCTGTCCGCCGGCCTCAGTCTCGGCAGCCTTCAGGTGAACGCGCTGTTCGCCGCGTTGGTCTTCGGTCTGTCCAGTGGCATCCTGTCGCTCGCAGGGTTATATTTGGGTAGGAAGGCCACGTATACGCTTGGCGACTATGGCCAGGCGGCAGGAGGAGCGGTTCTCGTGGTGCTGGGCCTTAAACTCTTCATGTGAACCATCCAATATTGTGAGACAGGAAGTGGTCGCGTGTATTCGGTATTATTCGTGTGTACGGGAAACACGTGCCGTTCTCCGATGGCGGAGCACATGTTCAAAAAGATGTTGATGGAGTATCGGCTTGCGGAAGAAGTATCCGTGCGTTCGGCGGGATTGTCTTCGGTGACGGGGCAACATATCTCGCACAATGCGCTGAAGGTTCTGGTGCGGCGCGGTCTGCAACATGTCGAGCGGCACCGTGCGCGCCGTGTGTCGCACGAGCAGGTAAGTGGCGCGAATCTGGTGCTCGCCATGACCATGGACCACAAGCGCGAGATCATCCGCCGCTTTCCGGAAGCGGTGGACAAGGTGTACACGCTGCTCGAGTACGCGACAGAGGACGTCCTGACGAAGCAATTGTGGGACGAATGGCAGAAGCTCACGGTCGAGACGCAACTGGCCCACGTCGGAACGAGCGACGGGGCCGGAGATGAGTACGTCACGAGCGAAGCCAGGCGCTTGCGCCTTGAATTTCTCGAAGAGCAACTGCCCATGCTGGATATCCCCGATCCGTTCGGCCAAAATGAGGATGCCTATGAGTTGACGGCCGAGGAATTGGAGTCCGCATGTGAGCAGGCCTTGTTTCGGTTGCGGCGTGAACTGGCGAAGGGTGATGGAGCGTGACAACTGTGCCCGAATCTTCAGGCGGCGTCAATATGGACGAAGTGCGCAGCCTGGTGGCGCAGGCGGTTCGCGAACTGGCCATGCAGGCGGCGCTCGGCGCGGACAAGTTCCTTGTCGTTGGAGCCAGCAGCAGCGAGGTGCGGGGCAGGCGGATTGGCACCGGCGGTTCGGCGGATATTGCCGGCGCCATCGTTCGCGGCGTGCTGGACGTCCGCAGGGAGAGCGGGTTTCATCTGGCGTTTCAGAGCTGCGAGCACCTGAACCGCGCCTTGGTTACAGAGCTTCGGACCGTGCAGGCGTTCGGCCTGGAGGAGGTGTCGGCGGTCCCCGTTGCCGGGGCCGGAGGTGCGGTGGCGGCATCCGCGTATCGACTGCTCGCGCACCCCGTGCTGGTGGAATCCGTGCGCGCGCATGCGGGAATTGACATCGGCGATACGCTGATCGGCATGCACCTGCGCGCTGTCGCTGTGCCCGTGCGCCTCGCGGTCAGGCAGATCGGTTCGGCGCACGTGAACGCCGCCCGCACGCGGCCGCGCCTGATTGGCGGCGAGCGGGCGGTCTATACACTGAGCGATCTGGAACACACATAAGACCGCCATGGCGCCGGCGCGCCGGCCGCACGCGAGGCCAGCGGTGGCCTCAAGGCTTTCTGGGCAGGAGCAAAGGGATACGGGCGGCTGGCACGGACCCGGCTCCGGCACAGGACCAGACTGTATCCAGTACCATTGTACACAACGCGCACGAACATAGACTGGAGGCAATACCATGACTCACTTGCATTTGATGGATCCACAGATTGCGGAGGCAATCGAGGCGGAGCGCAAGCGCGAAAACGCCAAGCTCGAACTGATCGCATCGGAGAACTTCGTCAGCAAAGCCGTGATGGACGCCATGGGGACCGTGCTGACAAACAAGTACGCCGAAGGCTACCCCGGCCGCCGCTACTACGGCGGGTGCGAACACGTCGACGTCGTCGAGCAGTTGGCCATTGACCGGGCGAAGCAACTGTTTGAGGCGGAGCACGCCAACGTGCAGCCCCATTCCGGCGCGCAGGCCAACATGGCCGCCTACTTCGCTCTGCTCAAGCCGGGCGACACGATCCTCGGGATGAACCTGGCGCACGGCGGGCACCTCACGCACGGGAGCCCGGTGAACTTTTCCGGCCAGTGGTTCCACATTGTTCCCTACGGCGTGACGGAAGACACGCACCGCATCAATTACGACGAGGTCGAGCGGCTGGCGCGCGAGCATCGGCCGAAACTGATTGTCGCGGGTGCAAGCGCGTATCCCCGGCTGATCGACTTTCCGCGGCTGCGGGCGATCGCGGATGCGACGGGAGCCCTGCTCATGGTGGACATGGCGCACATCGCCGGACTCGTGGCAGCCGGCGTCCATCCGAGCCCGATTCCCCACGCGCACATTGTGACCACGACGACGCACAAGACGCTGCGCGGGCCGCGGGGAGGCATGATCCTGTGCCAGGAGCAGTACGCCAAGGCGATCGACAAGGCGGTGTTTCCGGGAATTCAGGGAGGGCCGCTGATGCACGTGATTGCGGCCAAGGCGGTGTCCCTGGCGGAGGCGATGCGGCCTGAGTTCAAGGAATACGCCGCGCAGGTGGTGGCCAATGCGCGGGCCCTGGCGGGCGAGCTGCAACAGCGGGGGCACGAGCTGGTTTCCGGCGGAACGGACAATCACATGCTGCTGGTCGACGTCCGTCCGGTGGGGCTGACGGGCAAGGACGCCGAGCGCCGCCTGGACGACGTCGGCGTGACGACGAACAAGAACGCGATTCCGTACGATCCGCAGAAACCGGGCGTGACGAGCGGCGTGCGCATGGGCACCGCGGCAATCACCACGCGCGGCATGGGCGTCGAGGACATGGCGCAGCTCGCGGACATTATTGACACCACACTGCGACACAACGACCAGCCGCACCTGAACGAGGCCATGCAAAAGGTGCGGGCGCTCGTGAAACAGTACCCGCTGTACGACTCCCTCTCCTACGTGTGATCCGGTGCGCGGACGCGGCGCCCTCGCCTGTTGCGGCGCCGCGTCCGGCTTTCATTCCCCGCTGTACTCCGGCAGGTAGCGCGCGATCAGAGTCTCGCGCGTCATCCACACGAGCCGCGGCTTCATCTCGTGCCGTCCGGTGCGAAAGCGTCCGAATCCGAGCGGATGATACAGCGCCATCAACCAGGCCTGCAGCAGCGCCACCCAGCGATTTGCCAGCGTTGGCGGCATGTCCTCCACCGCGAACCCCAGTTTTTCGCTTCCCCGATGCAGCATCGTGACGCCAAAGACGCCCTCAACAGAGCGGAACCGTTCATCGTACGCGAGTTCGAGCGCGACCTCGCGCAGGCTGGCGCGCACCTCGCGCAACCCGCGCACGGCCATCTTTTCCGGCGTGGCCATGCGAATGAGCTCCTGCAACGCCGCACTCTGCATGTGGAGTTCGGCCATCGGGGCGCCGCGCGACAGAATGAGCGAAGCCGCTCCGGCCGCCGCGACGTAGCGGTCCTGCCGATCGGGCGCCACCCGCGTCACGGGAAATTCGCGGTCGCCGAAATGCCAGGGAACCACGCTCAGGCGAAACAGGCGGGACAGTGGATAGACACCGTACATGCGGTCAAACAGGCTCTCCCAGAGTCGCCACAGGGGATGCGCCAGGCGCTGGCCAGTCCTTGTGAAGGAGCCTTTGCGCTGTGCGCCGGCGCGCTTTGCGTCCAGTACGGGGCGGACCGACAGGCTGAATTCGAGCTGGCGCAGGCGCGGCAGGACGAGGCGCAGGGCGGTCAGGGTATTGCGCGGCGCCCCGGGCGCCCCGCCGTTGTCGTGCAGCAGCACGATCGCTCCGTTGCGCAACCGGTCCGTGACGATCCCGGCGATGTCCCCCGCGCGGTCGCCCGGCAGCCAGTCGCGCGCGGCGATCGTCCAGAGGACGGCTGTCAGGCCATTGGAGCGCAGCTGGAAGGGAAGAAAGATGTTGAACCGCCCCCAGGGAGGACGGAAGTACACGACGCGTTCGCCGGTCAGGTCGTCGAGGATGCGCCGTGTCCGGCGGATCTCGCGGCCCATCCTCCAAGGCGTCGCGAGCCAGGCATTGCGGTGGCTGTACGTGTGGATGCCGAGCATGTGACCCCGTTCGTGGATGGCGCGCACCAGGTCCGGGTGGCGTTCCGCCTGCCGGCCGACGACAAAAAACAGCGCCTTGGCACCGTATGCGTCGAGCAGGTCGAGCAGTTCGGGGGTGTAGTCTGGATTGGGTCCGTCGTCGAACGTGAGCGCAACGTGTCTTTGCAGATCATCGCCGCGGTATACGGTGTTGAGGTGCCAGACGTGGAACAGCAGGTCGGCCAGCGGGCCGTACAGAAAAAAGAGACCGAGGACCAGTTCGACGGGCCACCATGGGAATATATATGACACGTGTCTATCTCTCACTTTCGCGTGCGGTCGGCGTCCGGTGCCACCTCTGTTCGGCGGCGGCGGTCAGGTCCACTCGGTGCGCGTCCGGAGGCTGCGGCGCAGTCCGGGAAGGCGCAGAAACGTATAGATGACGCCCATCGAGCAGACCAGGAATGCGCTGAACAAGAACGGCGCGCGCGGTCCCACGCTCTGCCACAGACGGCCGCCGATCAGCGGCCCGACAGCCGTCCCGAGGCCCTCGACAGTCATGAAGACCCCCCACATGGCGCCGCGTTTCGCCGCATCCACCGAGCGGTCCAGCAGCGAGTTCCACGACGGCAGGATCATCGCGTAGGCGCTGCCCAGCGCGATCATGAACATGAGCGCCGGAAGATACCTGGTCTGTGCGGCGAACAGCACGAGCGCCATCCCCGCCAGCAGAAAACCGCCGGACAGGAACGGACGTGCGCCAAAGCGGTCGACCAGGCGTCCGGAGACCGGCAGGAGCGCCACGGTCGCGCCCCCCACGATCACCATGGCAGCGCTCTGCCACGGCGGCGTCACATTCAGCACGAGCCGCGCATACGGGGTGAGGATGGGAATCAGCACGCCAATGGCGAGCGTCTGGACGAACATACCCGGGAACAGAACGCTGACACCCTTCAAGTGTACGATGATTTCACGCAAATATCTATGCGCATCGGCCGCGGTCCAATTCTCCGGCCGATGCGGCCTCGATACCACCCGGCGCGAGACCACGACGGTGATGAAGCCGGCCGCAAGCAGCGCGTCGACGATCCAGCCAAACGCCATGGGGTAGGAGAGCACGTAGACAAAATTGATCAGGACAGGGCCCGCCCCCCCGCCGATGAGCCACGCGATGTACAGGTAGCCCATGGCGCTCGCCTTCTCGGCGGCTCTCACGCCCGAGGTCACGGTGCTGACGACGCAGGGCCACAGCGGCGACGTGCCCACGCCAAAGAGCGCGGCGCCGGCGACAAGTTCGCGCGCTGAGTCGGCGCGCGATAGGAAAACCAGTGCGGCCGCCGCGACGATGATGCCGCTGGCAAGGACGATGCGCTGGCCGAAACGGTCGTTCAGGAACCCCATGGGCGTGCGCAGCAGATTGTCGCTCAGGTAGTGGGCGCTGATGGCAAGTCCGATGACAGCGGGACTGAGCTTGAGCGCATCGACGCCGAGACTCGGCAGAAGGGATAGGAGCAGGGCGTTGCGGACGCACTCCACAAGCGCGAGAACCAGCAGGGAGCCAATCATGCGCGGGTGCATCAGGCGACGCGGAAGCAGTCTCATGACTGTTCGACGAACAGCCGCATTTCGCTCATGGTCAACAATCCTTCAGCCGGCGGACGCAGTTCGATGTCCGCCAGGCTCGCCGCGATATCGCTGGCGGCCGTGGAGCGGCGAATCGTGTTGGCGCTTGCGCGCATCTTGACCAGGCGCACGGCGCCGTCCTGCAAGAGACGCTCGGCGTGCTCGACGACCTGTCTGCGCGTGCGCGCCAGCACGGCTACGCGCGACCTGACGAGGAAGACCGCGTTTTGCACTTCCTGCCCGGGGATCGGTCTGTAGAGGATCATCGGCAGTTCCATGGCCAGCGCCTCGCTGATCGTCAGGCCGCCGGCCTTTGTGATGACCAGGTCGGACACCGCCATCAGTTCGTGCACCTCGCGTGTAAACCCGAACACCCAGACGGGTTTGCGCGCCGTCTTGGCGAGTTCTTCGATTGCTTCGCGCAGCTTGTCGTTGCGCCCGCAGACCACGATGATCTGCGCGCGCGTGGGCGACACGAACAGCTCTGCGCAGATCTGTTCGATATCGCTCAGCACCCCGTACGCCCCACCCATCACGAGCAGCGTCGGGATGTCCTTCTCGAGGCCGAGGCGGGCCCGGATCTCCGCTCGGTTGCGCGGGGCGAGGAATGCCGTGCGGATCGGGATGCCCGTGATGGAGATGCGGTTTTCCGGGACGCCGCGACGGATCAGGCCGACGCGCACGTGCTCGGAGCCGACAAAGTAGTGGTCCGTTCCGGCGTGGATCCACTGGCTGTGGATGGCGTGATCCGTGATGATGGTCGCCGAGCGGATGGACGTCAGCCCCCGTTCCTTCAGGAGCGACATCACGCCGGACGGCGTCGGAAACGTCGAGACCACGATGTCGGGCCGATAATCCGCGAGAAATTCCAGCAGGTCCTCAAATCCAAGGTGGTTCAGGCGGCGCTGCAGGAGCGACGACGGCGCGATGCGACTGGTCCCGCTGTAGAACAGGCCGTACAGCGCGGGGGCGAAGCGGACACTTTTCATGTAGCAGTAACGGGCGACCGAATTGAGAACCGGATGCACGGTGCGCAGGTAGTCCATGATGCGTACATCCATATGGGAATCAATTTCAAGCAGTGCGTCGCGGATGGCCAGCGCCGCCTGTTGGTGCCCTTCGCCATAAGAGGCAGACAATATCAGGACTCGCTCAAGCTTCGGCATCCTGTTTCCTCCTCGGCAAAGACGAGTGTAGAAATTAGTTCAACACCCATTATAGGGCGTGAACGTTAGAAAGGCATTAGACTCCGCATGACCGTGTCCTTCCGATCACCCGGCGGTGAACGCATTTACGCATTATAACTAGTCAATTTTAACATGGAAACGCGAATCTATACGTCAGGGAAGCGCGTTTGGTATAATGAAGCGATCCCAAACAGGAAGAATTAAGGAGCGATTCTTGTTGATTCCCGTTCAGTGCTCACCGCACCCCCTTGTGGCGGACAAAATCAGCCGTCTGAGGGAGGCCGCCACCGATGTTCCGACGTTTCGGCGGGTAGTTGCGGAAGTGAGCATTCTATTGGCTGTGGAGTGCACCGCAGACATGGCACTGCAGCCGCATCCGGTCGAGACGCCCATGGCGTCGATGATCGGTTCCGTGCTCGCCGACCGTGTCGTCCTGGCACCTATTTTACGCGCTGGCCTCGGCATGGTGCAAGGTGTGATGACCGTCCTTCCCGACGCGGAGGTCGCCCACCTCGGTCTCTACCGGGACGAGCGCACGCTCGAACCTGTTACATATTACGCCAACGCACCTGCGCATCTTGAACGCTCACTTGTCATCGTGCTCGATCCGATGCTGGCGACGGGAGGTTCCGCGGACGCCGCTCTTTCCCTGCTCAAACAACGCGGGGCCGCCCGCATCAAACTCTGCTCCCTCATCGCCGCTCCGGAGGGCATCGAACTGCTCGCGCGACGCCATCCGGATGTCGCGCTGCACGTTGGCGCGATTGACGAGAAGCTGAATGAACGCGGCTACATCGTGCCGGGTCTCGGGGACGCCGGAGACCGGATGTTCGGCACGTTGTGACCGGCGGCGCGATGCGGCGGCGAAGGCGTCCGCCGGATGCGGCGCGTGATTCTTGACCGGAGGTGGGCCCATGGCGCATAAATCAGTGATGACCGTATTTGGCACGCGGCCGGAAGCGGTGAAGATGGCGCCGCTTGTCCAGGAATTGCGGCGGCACAGTGGATATAAGACGATCGTTTGTGTGACTGGCCAGCACCGGGAACAGCTCGACCAGGTCCTGAACGCGTTTGACATCACGCCCGACTATGATCTCGATATCATGGAAGCCCGCCAGACGCTGACGATGATTACGGGCAAGGCGCTGCGCCAGCTTGAGGGCATCCTCCAGGAGACATCTCCGGACATCGTCCTGGTCCACGGCGACACGACGACAACCTTCGCGGCCAGTGTGGCCGCCTTTTATCAGCAGATCCCGATTGGTCACGTCGAGGCGGGACTCCGCACGTGGGACAAGTATTCGCCGTATCCAGAGGAAATGAACAGACAGCTTACCGGCGTCCTCGCCGACCTGCACTTCGCCCCGACCCAGGCCGCGGCGGACAATCTCCTGCGCGAGAACAAGGACCCCGGGCGGATCTACGTAACAGGCAACACGGGCATCGACGCGATGCGCACGACGGTCGTCGAGCACTATTGGCACCCCGTGCTGTCGCGCGTCCAGCCTGATGAACGCCTCATCTTCATGACGGCCCACCGGCGCGAGAACCTCGGCGAGAAATTCGAGAATATCTTTTTGGCGGTGCGCGACATCGTCGACGAGTTCCCGGATGTGCGCGTTGTCTACCCGATGCACCTGAACCCGGCGGTGCGCGAACCGGCGAACAGACTGCTCGGCGGGCACCCGCGCATCTCCTTGATCGAGCCGCTCGGCGTGGTCGACGCGCACAACTTCGCCGCCCGCGCGCACCTCATTCTCACGGACTCCGGGGGCGTGCAGGAGGAGGCGCCGTTTCTGGGCGTACCGTGCCTGGTGTTGCGCGACACCACCGAGCGCCCGGAGGGCATTGAGGCCGGGACGCTCAAGCTCGCAGGAACGGAGCGCGAGCAGATCTACGCGCTGGCGGCCGAATTGTTGCGCGACCGCGCGACTCACCGGAGCATGGCGGTGGCGGCGAGCCCGTACGGCGACGGTCGCGCCTCGGAACGGATTGTGGCGGCGCTCGGTCACTACTTCGGCGACGGTCCCCGGCCGGCGCCGTTCGTGCCGGCGGCAAAAGCGGAGCGTTGAGGCGCGCCTCGCGGGCGGACGGGCCCGGAACTGTTCCATGTAGAGGGAGATTCCATTGTAACAGAGTCTCGTCCAGGAACACGTTGACGTCCGGCGAGACAGGCGGGGAACCCCGTCGGGCGCCAGGTCTTGCCGAGAAAGTGTCAAAAGTGTGACGGGCGCTTTCATCCTTGTCAAATCCGGGCTTGATTCCCCGCCTGCGCCCGGATTTGCCACCCAGGTTTCGTTGACAATGATTTTCGGCGTAGTGTAGTATAAGCAAGGGTTCAGTCATTGTGGCAGGCTATGCTCGTGTTTCATACAGAGACCGTTATGTGCGGCGCATCCGTACGCCAAGGCGCCATAAAACTGTGCTTTCAACCAGGTGGCGCAGACCGTGGGCCAGGGGTTCGCCCACTTTTTTCGGGTGGACGGCGGTCGTTTCGCACCGTCTCGGATCTTTGTGGAATATCTGGAAGTAACGGGATACTGCGGCGAGGGGTTGGGCAAGCTTAGGTTCCTACCCGGGAAATGCGAGCTGACCTGTGCCGCGCCATCTGCGGCGCTTGATTGACTTCGCGTTCCGGGTTTGCCCTCGTGCAGATGCGCCGCACATGGCGGGCCACCCTGAAGTTGCGAGCTCACCTGTGCCGCGCCATCTGCGGCGCTTGATTGACTTCGCGTTCCGGGGTTGCCCTCGTGCAGATGCGCCGCACATGGCGGGCCCTGTTACAATGTTGGCGCTGGTCTGTTCCGCCGGTTCGACGCAGCGTTGCTGTCGCGCGGCGCGGCAGGGCGGGCGGCGCGTACCGGGTGGTGGCGGCGTTCGCAAACGATGATGGCCCCAAACAGTCCGGAACATCTCAGATGTGGAAGACATTCGCGGTGTTTTCCGGTGCGTCGCTTCAGGTCGCGGTCAACATCATCGTCTTCGCTTACCTCGGTTACCGCCTGGGGCTGAGGTGGCACATCCCCTGGCTGGTCGCCGTCGGCGTGTTCGCTGGATTCGCGATCGGCGCGACGGGGCTCGCCTTCATCATCAAACGACTGCTGGGAGAGAGACCATGAGTGAGCTTGCGGCGCTGTACAGTCGCTTTCGCCTGATCCGCCGCTTCGGCGCGGGAATCGGGCTCCTCACACTGGTGTGCTGGGCGGCGCTCCCGGAGCAGCGGTCGATTTGGGACGGGCTCCTGATCGGTGAGGCCGGCGGTGCGTACGTCGTATACAGCATGATACGTCAGGGCCACCTGAAAGACGGCCTTGACGGCAGGGCCCTGTTCGCATCCGGCATGGCGGGCGCGGCGACCAGGATGATTGTCCTCGCGGCAGTCATGGTGGTTGCGGTAAAGACGCCCGGAGTAAACCCACTTGCCGCTCTGGCCGGTTACCTGGCGGGCTTTGCGGTGATTCTGGTCGGCCTCTTCGGATACGTGAGAGGCCGTCGTTTATCGTCCGGGGGAAGGTAGGTGATACAGTGCCAGCATTCCCGTATCTCTTCTATAATACATTTTTCCCGATCAACATCACCACGATTGCCATGATGCTTCTGTCGGGGCTCATCGTCGTCGTCGTGATGCGCCTTGCCACGCGCAGTCTCGACGTGAGACGCCCTGGGCGGTGGCAGAATTTTTTCGAGTGGGCCATCGAATTCGCGGGCGGCATGGCGCGCGACACGATGCCGAGCGAGCGGATCGTCCGCACCATTCTGCCGCTCGCCTTCACGATGTTGATCTTCCTGTTTGTGGCAAACTGGCTCGGCGTCGTCGCGACCGTCAGCATCAAGACCAGCACGCCGGTGCCGTGGCTCGGGCTCACAGCCGCCCGCCTGGCGCAGGCGCACGGCGAGGTTCCGCTGTTTGACTCGCCGACGGCGAACATGAGCATGACTCTCAGTTTTGCGTTCATGGTGTGGCTGATGAGCCACGCGCAGGGCCTGAAGACGCCGCGGCGGTACTTCCGCCATTACTTGCTCAACCCGATGGCCGTCATTGAGGAGATCACGACCCCCTTGACGCACGGCATGCGTCTCTTCGGCAATATCTTCGCCGGCGAAGCGTTGATCGGCGTGCTTGTGGGCGCGCCCCTGATGTACCTTCCGCTCACGGTGCCGCTTCTGCTCGTCTGGCTGTTCTACAGCGCCTTTGTCAGCACGATCCAGGCGTACGTCTTTACGATTCTGATGACCCTGTACGTGGGGCAGAAAGCATACTCGGAATCCCTCTCGCATCACTGAGGATGACCATATATCGCATACTGGCCCGCTTTCCGTCGTGGACACCGTCCACGGGAAACGCGCCCGACATTGTTTGAGGAGGATTCAAGAATGAATCAAGCTCAGGTAGTCCAGGCTCTCTACGATCTGTCCGTCGCCCTTTTGCTGGGTATGGCGGCCGTCGGCTCCGGCGTCGGCGACGGCCTTGTCATGAGCAAGTACGTAGAAGGCGTGGCGCGGCAGCCCGAGGCGCGCGGTTCGATCTTTGCCACCGCCCTCATCGGCGTGGCGTTTGTGGAGGCGTTCCCGGTCATCGCGCTGGCGTTCGGGATCATCATCCTGTTCACCAAAGGCGTCCTGTAATCGGTTGACCGACCCGGACGGGGCAGCCGCCCGGCGGCGACCCCGCAATCCCTGAGAGAAGGAGGGCGGCACTTTTGTTTGAGTTTGGAACCTTCGTCGTATCGATCCTGACGTTCCTGGTCCTGTTTCTCATCATCCGGCGTTTTGGATTCGACAAGTTCAACAATGTCCTCGAGAAGCGGCGACAGTTTGTCATCGACCAACTGGATGAGGCCGAACGCAACCGTCTCGCGGCCGAGCAGCATCTCAACGAGCAGAAACAGTTGCTCGAAGCGGCGCGCCAGCAGGCGCATGAGTTGATTGAGACCGCGCGGCAGCGCGCCGACGAGCAGGCGCGCGAGATTGTCCGGACGGCTCAGGATGAAGCCCAGAAGCTGCTTGAGGCAAACCGCGAACTGATCGAGCGCGAACGCGCCGAGGCGATGAACACCGTTTTGACCGCCGTGTCGGCGCTGACCGTCGATCTCAGCGAGAAGCTGCTGCGCAGGCACAGCGGGGACGTGGAGCATCAGGCCATGATCGCCGAGGCCGAGGCCCAGTTGGGTGAACTCGTATGCTAAACGGCTCCGTCACCGAGCGCTACACAGAGGGACTGTTTCAGGCGGCGCGAAACCAGGGGGCCGTCGACCAGGTCGACGTCAGCCTCGGGCTCGTCGCGCAGGCGTTGCAGGACATTGCGCAACTCCGCGCGCTGCTTGAACACCCCGTCATCACCCCGGAGGAAAAAGCGGGCATCGTGGCGCAGTCGTTCGGCGACGCGCTGCACCCTGTCGCGCTGACGTTCTTGCGCCTGCTCTTCGTGCGCAAACGCAGCGCCTATATCGGCGCGGTGCGCGACGCCTTCCACGCGAAGGTAAACGAGCACCGGGGCCGCGTCGAGGTGTATCTGGAGTCAGCCCGCGAACTTTCGCAGGCCCAGTTCGACCGGATCACGCGCGACCTCGAAGGCGCGACGCAAAAGCAGATTGAAGCGCACGTGAGCGTCGACCCGGACCTGATCGCAGGCTACAGGCTGCGGCTGGGCAACCGCATCGTCGACGCATCGATCAGCGGCTTCCTGAGCCAGTTCAGTGACGCACTGAGCGGCCGCCGGGTTGTCTAGGGGAGGCAGAGTAAACCTTTGAGTATACGGCCGGATGAAATAAGCGCCTTGATCAGGCAACAGATTGAACAATTTGCGGCGCAGGTCGAGAGCTACGAGATCGGCACGGTCCTCCAGGTCGGCGACGGCATCGCCCGTCTGCACGGCCTCGACAATGTCATGGCGGGCGAACTGGTCGAGTTCTCAAACGGTGTGTACGGTCTTGCGTTCAACCTCGAGGCGGACAATGTCGGCGTCATCGTCCTCGGGTCCGTCGCCGGCATCCAGGAAGGCGACCAGGTGCGCCGGACTGGCCGGATCGCCCAGGTGCCCGTGGGCCCAGCGCTGCTCGGGCGCGTCGTGAACCCACTGGGAGAGCCCCTGGACAACCGCGGTCCCATCGTCACCGAGTTCTTCCGGCCCGTGGAATCGGGCGCGCCGGGCGTCATTGATAGGCGCTCCGTGTACGAGCCGATGCAGACCGGCATCAAGGCGATTGATTCGATGATCCCGATCGGCCGCGGCCAACGGGAACTGATCATCGGAGACAGGCAGACGGGGAAGACGTCCATCGCGATTGACACCATCATCAACCAGAAGGGCAATGGCGTGAAGTGCGTCTACGTCGCGGTCGGCCAGAAGCAGTCCACCGTCGCGCAGGTGGTCGAGACGCTGCGCAAGCACGGAGCGATGGAGTACACCGTCGTCGTCGCCGCGGGTGCGTCCGATCCGGCGCCGCTCCTGTTCCTCGCGCCGTACGCAGGATGCGCCATGGGCGAATACTTCCTGTACAACGGCGAGCACGCCCTGGTTATCTACGACGACCTGACGAAGCAGGCCGCCGCGTACCGTGAAATGTCGTTGTTGCTCCGGCGTCCGCCAGGCCGCGAAGCCTACCCGGGCGACGTCTTTTACCTGCACTCCAGGTTGCTCGAACGGGCGGCCAAGCTGAGCGACAAGCTCGGCGGCGGATCCCTTACGGCGCTGCCGTTTATCGAGACGCAGGCGGGCGACATTTCCGCGTACATTCCCACCAACGTCATCTCCATCACCGACGGCCAGATCTTTCTTGAGTCGGATCTGTTTTTCTCGGGCGTCCGCCCGGCCGTGAACGTGGGCGCCTCCGTGTCGCGCGTCGGCAGCGCGGCCCAGATCAAGGCCATGAAATCGGTCGCGGGCACGTTGCGCCTGGACCTCGCGCAGTATCGCGAGCTGCAGGCGTTTGCCCAGTTCGGTTCCGACCTCGACAAGGCCACGCAGGCCAGGCTGGCGCGCGGCGAGCGCGTGGTCGAGATCCTCAAGCAGGGTCTGAACCAGCCGCTGCCCGTCGAGCGCCAGGTCGTGTCCCTGTGGGCGGCGGTGAACGGTCACGTGGACGACCTGCCAGTGGCCGCCCTGGGCCGCTTCGAAGAGGACTGGCTGGCGTACGTCGGTTCGGCGTACCCGCAGGTCTACGAGGCCATCGACGGCACCAAGGCGCTGTCAGCAGACACGGTCCAACTGCTCACGGAAGCGGTGGGCAAGTTCAAGGCGACGTTCGTCGCCTAATCCCACGCACTCCGGACTACCGGAGGCGAAGGTGGTGAAAGCATGCCGCAAAACACGAGAGACATCCGCCGCCGCATCAAGAGCGTGCAGAACACGGCCCAGATCACCAAGGCGATGGAAATGGTCGCCGCCGCCAAGCTGCGCCGCGTCCAGGAAGCCGTTGCGCTGTCGCGGCCGTATCTCCAACGGATGCAGCAGATGCTGGCCGAGCTGTCCGGATCCATTCGGCACGTGAAGCACCCGCTCCTGGCCGATCGCCCTGTGCGCCGCACCGGTTACCTCGTCATCACGGCCGACCGCGGTCTGGCGGGCCCGTACAACGCGAGCGTCATCCGGCGCACGCTGCGGGAAGTGCGGCACCGCGAACGCAACACGTACACGATCTTCGCGGTCGGGCGCAAGGGCCGCGACTTCTTCCGGCGCCACGGCTATCCACTCGACGGCGAGGTGACGGGCGTCGCCGATTCCCCGACCTACGCCGGGGTGGCGCCGCTCGCGGAGGAAGTCGTGGCCGCGTATGCGAGTGAACGGTTCGACGAACTGTACATGGTCTACAACGAGTTTATCAATGCGGTGACCAGCCGGACGGTCCTGCACAAGGTCTTGCCGCTGGGCGATCTGGGCGGCGCGGACGCGGGGCGCCCGGTAAACTTCATCTACGAGCCGGACGAGGAGACACTGCTTAAGAGTCTGCTTCCGCGCTACGCGGAAACGCTTGTCTATCAGGCTGTCCTTGACGCCAAGGCAAGCGAGCACGGCGCGCGCATGACCGCAATGGGCAATGCGACCGACGCCGCGAAAGAGATGATTGACAGCCTGACGCTGGTGCTCAATCGCGCCCGCCAGGCCGCCATCACGACACAGATCGCCGAAGTGGTCGGCGGTGCAGAGGCTCTGAAGTAATCGGGACAGGAGGGGATTGTTTGAACAAGGGACGCGTGGTGCAGGTCATGGGTCCGGTCGTCGACGTGCGCTTTCAGACCGGACAATTGCCTGCCATCAACAATGCGCTGCGCATCGATTACGAAGGCGACGTTCCCATCCATCTCACGCTTGAAGTGGCGCTCCATCTGGGGGACAACATGGTTCGCACTGTCGCCATGTCCTCGACGGACGGACTCGTGCGCGGCGCGGACGTGGAGGACACCGGCAAGGCGATTTCCATGCCGGTGGGAGAGGCGACCCTTGGGCGGATCTTCAATGTGCTCGGGGAGCCGATTGACGAGGCCGGACCCGTCGAGGTCAAGGAACGCTGGCCGATTCACCGCGACGCTCCGGCGTTTGCCGACATCAGTACGAAGGCTGAAGTGTTCGAGACGGGTATCAAAGTCGTCGACCTGCTCGCCCCGTACGTCAAGGGCGGCAAAGTGGGACTGTTCGGCGGCGCAGGGGTCGGCAAGACGATCCTGATCCAGGAATTGATTCACAATATCGCCAAGGAACACGGCGGCTACTCCGTGTTCGCCGGCGTCGGCGAGCGGACGCGCGAAGGCAACGATCTCTACCACGAGATGCGCGACTCCGGCGTCATCGAGAAGACCAGCATGGTGTTCGGCCAGATGAACGAACCGCCTGGCGCCCGCCTCCGCGTGGCCTTGAGCGGACTGACGATCGCCGAGTACTTCCGCGACGTGGAAGAGCGCGACGTCTTGCTTTTCATTGATAATATATTCCGTTTCACCCAGGCGGGTTCCGAGGTGTCGGCCCTGCTGGGACGCATGCCGTCGGCCGTCGGCTACCAGCCGACCCTGGCCACGGAGATGGGCCAGTTGCAGGAGCGCATCGCGTCGACCGTGCGCGGATCGGTCACGTCGATCCAGGCGATCTATGTGCCCGCGGACGACTATACGGACCCGGCTCCCGCGAACACCTTTGCCCACCTGGACGCCACGACGAACCTCGACCGCAAGATCGCCTCGATGGGCCTGTACCCGGCCGTCGATCCCCTGGCGTCCACGTCGCGCGCGCTGTCGCCCGACATCGTCGGATCAGAGCACTACGAGGTGGCGCGGGGGATTCAGGTCGTGCTTCAACGTTACAAGGAGTTGCAGGACATTATCGCGATTCTCGGGATGGACGAGCTCAGCGATGACGACAAGCTGAGCGTGTCGCGGGCGCGCAAGATCCAGAACTTCCTTTCGCAGCCCTTCTTTGTCGGCGAGCAGTTCACGGGTGTCCCGGGCAAGTACGTGCAGGTGAAGGACACCGTGCGCAGTTTCAAGGGGATCCTGGACGGCCAGTACGATGAGATTCCGGAAACGCACTTCACGTATTGCGGAGCGATTGAAGAGGTGCTGGAAAAAGCAGAGCGCGATGGCGTGAGAGTCTGACGGCGGGAGGTGCCGATGTGAGCACAGTACTGTTGGAAGTGGTTACGCCCGAGCGCATCGTGGTGTCTCTTGAGGTGAATATGCTCATCGTGCGCGGCGGATCCGGCGAGATCGGCATCCTCCCGCGCCACGCCCCTCTCGCGACCACGGTGCAGCCTGGCATCATGAAGGTGCGGACGCCCGAGGGCGAGGACTTCGTCGCGGTGTCCGACGGCTTCCTGCATGTCGTGCCGGATCGCATCACCGTGCTGGTCGGCACGGCGGAGATCGGGTCCCGGGTCGACGCGGAGCGCGCCGAGCGGGCGCGGCAGCGGGCGCAACAGCGGTTGGCCGAACGGTCGGTCGAGATCGACGCGGCCCGCGCGGAGGCTGCCTTGCACAGGGCGCTCTACCGATTGCAGGCGGCTGAACTTTCGACGAAGGCGGGGGCGGTCCTCGATCGAGCGCACGAGGAACAGATCTGACGGCTTGTGGCAGCGGGAGCCCGACCGGAGCCGGACAGGACCGTTTGCGTCAACTGCGGCGCGTAGTCCTTCTGTACTAAAATCAGTCTCAATCTGTATCATTTTTGCCGGCCAGATGCAGGATCCTCCGCGTCTGGCCCGTCCTTTTTTTGGTCAAACAAGTATGCCCCGGGGTCTGCTACATCCCGTGCCCTGTACATAGAAAGAGCGCTTCCATGCAGGCGTTGCGGGCTGTCGCGAAAGAGCCGCGGGCGCCGCGGGAACTCAGCAAACACTCATGGTCGCAGGCCACTGCCTTTTGTTCGGAACCGGGTTCCCTGCATGTGATCGCCTGCAAAGGCGCATATTGTAAGAGATTGGCGCGGGGGACTCTCTGAATCTGTTTTACTCACTTCGGCTGCTTTGTTATAATAACTCTGTTTCGCAGGACCCGACCGCTCGCTGTCAGACGCTGGGGGTGTCGATGTTGTACGCAAACGCATTTATCTTTACTGTCTTGTTCCTCGTTGTGGGCATGGCGTTGCCGATCGGCGCGCTGGCCGTACTCGGACCGCTCCTGCGGCCCAACCGCCCGAGTGCAGGGAAAACCGCGACTTACGAGAGCGGGGTTGAGCCCGTGGGGGACGCGAGGGCGCGGTACAACGTGCGCTACTATCTGTACGCGCTGCTGTTCGTCGTGTTCGACGTGGAGATTCTCTTCCTGTACCCGTGGGCGGTTGAATACCACCATCTCGGCCTCTTCGGATTCACCGAGATGATCGTCTTCATCGTCCTGTTGACGGTCGGTCTGATTTACGCTTGGAGAAAGAAGGTGCTCGAATGGAACTGAGGCCAGACCTCACGCTGCCAGTCATCGAGTACGAAGGCCTCAGCGCGGAGGAGTCCGCAGACCTGCGCAAGGCCGGCATTGTACTGGCTCCGCTGGAGCAGATCAAGGGCTGGGCGCGCAGCAACAGCCTCTGGCCGCTCTCCTTTGGCTTGGCCTGTTGCGCCATCGAGATGATGGCGACTGGCGCGTCCCACTACGACCTGGACCGCTTTGGGATTATCTTTCGCGCTTCGCCAAGGCAGTCCGACGTGATGATCGTCGCCGGCACTGTGACGAAGAAGATGGGCCCGCTGCTCAAGCGCCTGTACGACCAGATGGCGGAGCCCAAGTGGGTGGTGGCCATGGGTTCGTGTGCGACGGCCGGCGGGCCGTATGTGCGTTCGTATTCCGTCGTTAAGGGAGTCGACCAGATTGTGCCGGTCGACGTGTATATCCCCGGGTGTCCTCCGTCTCCTCCGGCGCTCATCTATGGACTCAACAAGCTGCAGGAGAAGATTCGCATCGAGGCTGCCGGGAAGAAGGTGCCTGTCTGATGCCCGATGACGTGACAGAAGGTCAGGCGGAGCGTACGGCTGCCGAGAAGCAGGCCGTCGCAGCCAAGCCCGCCGCAACCGACGCGAAACCCGCAGCTGAAGCCAAGCCCGCCGCAACCGACGCGAAACCCGTAGCTGAAGCCAAGCCCGCCGCTGAAGCCAAGCCCGCCGCGGCCAAGCCCGCCAAAGCTGCCCCGCCGCCCGACCCGCGCGTCGTCGCCGCGACAGCCGTCGCCGAACAGATCAAGGCGAGCCTCGAACGCGCCCTCGGCCCTGGCGTCGTTGACGAGACCGGAGCCTTCAAGGACGTTCCGCAGCTTGTCATCGCAAGCGGCAAGTGGCTTGCGGCCGCGCGCTTCCTGCGCGACGAACCGGAGCACGCCTACACCTACGTCGAGCTGTTTGCGGGCACCGACTACAAGGACAAGGGCTACATCGAGGTTGCCCTCTACGTTCAGTCTGTGGCGAACAACCGCTTCATCAACCTTAAAGTCCGGACGCCGCGCGACGACGCCAAGCTCGACTCCCTCACGGGGCTGTTCCCTGGCGTGAACTGGGAAGAACGCGAGGTCTACGACCTGCTCGGCGTGGTCTTCACCGGGCATCCCGACCTGCGGCGCATCATGATGTGGGAAGGGTGGAACGGGTACCCCCTGCGCAAGGACTACTCGCCCTTCGAGAACATTCCCGTGAAGGGGGGCAACGGTTCCTGATGTGCGCACTGCGTTCTGAAGAGATGATCCTGAATGTCGGGCCGCAACACCCGAGTACACACGGGGTGTTTCGTCTCGTCGTCACCATTGACGGAGAGCAGATCGTCGACGCCGATCCGGTCGTCGGCTACCTGCACCGCGGCACGGAGAAGTTGGCGGAAGACCTTCAGTATGTCCAAATAATTCCTTATACAGACCGTTTGGATTACGTGGCGTCCATGCTCAACAACTATGCTCTCTGCCACACAGTGGAGTACGCGCTCGATCTCGAGGTGCCCGCCCGGGCGGAGTACCTGCGCATCATCGTGATGGAACTGCAGAGGGTCGCGTCTCACCTCCTGTTCCTCGGCACGTATCTGCTCGATCTCGGCGCCATGAGCCCATTTTTGTACGCCTTTCAGGAGCGCGAACAGATCATTATGCTGTTCAATGAGATCTGCGGCGCCCGTCTCACGTACAACTACATGCGCGTCGGCGGCGTCCAGTGGGACGCCCCGCCGGGATGGATCGAGAAGGTCCGCGACTTCACCGCCCAGATGCAAAAGAAGGTGCCGATGTACCACCAACTCGTTACGGGCAATGAGATCTTTCTCAACCGCGTCCGCGGGATCGGCGTCATCAGCCAGGAGGACGGGATCGCCTACGCGATGTCCGGGATCAATCTGCGCTCGACCGGCTTCAATTGGGACCTGCGCAAGAATCGCCCGTACTCGATCTACGACCAGTTTGAATGGGCTGTCCCGGTCGGCAAAAACGGCGACTGCTTCGACCGCTACTTCATCCACCTGCAGGAGATCGAACAGTCCCTGAACATCGTCGCGCAGGCGGTGGAGCGCGTCCCCGACGGGCCGATCATCGGCAAGGTGCCAAAGCTGGTGCGCGTTCCGGCGGGCGAGTACTACCGCGGCATTGAGGGCGCCCGCGGCGAACTCGGCGTCTACCTCGTCTCCGACGGGAAAGACAAGCCGTACCGCCTGAAACTCCGCCGCCCGTCGTTTGTCAATCTGCAGATTCTGCGCAAACTGCTCATCGGGCAGAGCATGGCGAATCTGATTGCTATTCTCGGCGCGGTCGACATCGTGCTCGGGGAGGTCGACGCATAATGTTTTCCTGGCAAGCGACTCCACTCCGGCCGCTGACCCTGCTCGGCATGCTCATCGGGGTTGTGGTTGTTCTCGCTCTCGTGCTTGGCATCGTGACGTACCTGATCTACTTTGAACGCAAGGTTATCGGCTGGATGCAGGGACGCATCGGACCGAACCGCGTCGGACCGCTCGGACTCCTGCAGTCCGTCGCAGACGTGCTCAAGCTGCTCATCAAGGAAGACATCATCCCGGCAAACGCCGACCGCGCGCTGTTCCTGCTCGCGCCCGTCATCGCGTTTGTGCCGTCCTTCATGGTGCTGGCCGTCATCCCGTACACCGCGTCGCACATCTTCACCGCGAACCTGAATGTGGGCCTGCTCTACTACATCGCGCTCAGTTCCCTCACCATCCTTGGCATCGTCATGGCCGGGTGGGCGTCAAACAACAAGTACTCGCTGCTCGGCGGCATGCGGTCGGCGGCGCAGATGATCAGCTACGAGATCCCGCTTGGCCTCTCGGTGCTCGGCGTCGTCATGCTGGCTGGCTCGCTGAACCTCGTGACCATCGTGCAGCACCAGGCGACGGATCGTTTCGGCTGGTACATCATCCCGCAGATCATCGGCTTTGTCGTCTTCATGATCGCCGCGTTGGCCGAACTCAACCGGACGCCGTTTGACCTTCCGGAAGCGGAATCCGAGCTCGTGGCAGGCTACTTCACCGAGTACTCCGGGTTTCGGTTCGCGTTTTTCATGCTCTCCGAGTACGTCTACGTGTTTGCCATATCCGCCCTGGCGACGACGCTGTTTCTCGGCGGCTGGGCCGGTCCGTTCCTGCCGTCCTGGCTGTGGTTCGCGATCAAGACGAGCGCCATCATCTTTTTCCTGTTCTGGGTTCGCGCCACTATGCCGAGGATGCGCGGCGACCAACTGATGAGTTTTGCCTGGAAGGTGCTCATTCCCGTCGCGCTGTTCAATGTGGTCCTGACCGGCGCACTGTCACTCATCGGCTGAAGCGGGGGCCGAATCCTTCTCGCGTGGAGGTGGTCTTATGTTCGGGATTTTCAAGGGGCTTGGCGTGACGTTCGGCCAGATGACAAAGAAGAAAGTCACGCTGCAGTATCCCGATGTTCGCATCAACATGCCGGAGCGCTACCGCGGCATCCATCAATTCATTCCCGAACTGTGCATCGTCTGCAACCAGTGTGCGCGCATCTGTCCGACTGACTGCATCTCGCTGTCGGGCACGCGCAATGAGGACAAGAAGCTGCGCATCGACACGTACGACATCAACTTCGAGATCTGCATCCTGTGCGACCTGTGCGTCGAGGTTTGCCCGACTGAGGCGATTCTCATGACGCCGCGTTTCGAACTTGCGTCGTATACGCGCGATGAGCTGTACAAGGACATGGAGTGGCTGTACGGCAACCACCTCGGCGAGTTTGGCAGCCACGAGCAGGCCATGGCGGCACAGGCCGCGCGCGAGGCGGAACACGCCGCCGCGGCCGCAGCGAACGGCGTGGAACCGGGAGGTGACAGCTGATGTTCTTCGGCATGCCGCTCACCGGGCAGACCGTCAGCTTCTTTTTGCTGGCCCTGCTGATCATCGCCTCCGGCGTCATGCTCATGACGCTCACCAAGGTGATGCACATGGCGGTCGCGCTCGCCGGGGTGTTTCTCGGCGTGGCGGGCATCTTCATCCTGCTCGGCGCGGATTTCGTCGGGATGGCGCAGATCCTTGTGTACGCGGGGGCCATCACGATCCTGATGGTGTTCGCGCTCATGCTCACGCAAAAGGGAGACGACACCGAGAGCCCGGAGGCCAGCACCGGGCGCAGCCTGCTCACGCTCCTCGGAGTGGTCGTGTTCACGGGGATCATGCTGCTCGTCCTGCGCGGCACCACATGGCCCTACAGCCAGAGCGCGGTCGATCCGTACACGCAGCCGACCGTCGTGCTGATTGCCCAGTCGCTCTACCACACGTACACCATCCCGTTTGAACTGCTGTCGCTGATCCTGACCGCCGCACTTGTGGGGTCGGTCGTGATCGCCCGGAAGGAGGACTGACGCGTGGCCTTGCAACCCTTTCTTGCTCTCGGCGCCATCCTGTTCGCCATCGGGGCGTATGGCGCGCTGACCAAGCGCAATCTGATCATCGTGCTGATCTCGCTCGAGATGATGCTCAACGCCGCGAACATCAACCTCGTGGCATTCTCCCACTTCGGCAAGACGCCGCACGTCGCGGGACAGGTGTTCGCCCTGTTCATCATCGCGCTCGGCGCGGCCGAGGTGGCGGTCGGGCTCGGCATCCTGCTCGCGTTCTTCCGCATGCGCAACAGCGCCGACGTGAAGGACGCCAGCGCCATGAAATGGTGAGGGCCCTGATATATTTGTCCGGCCGCCCCGGGTGGGGCCGGATCAGAAAGGTGATCGTATGACAGGACTCGCGTGGCTCGTCCCGGTATTGCCGTTGGCCGCATACGTCCTCCTGCTCATCGGCGGACGCCGCCTGGCGGAGGGTGCGGTAACCTCGATCGCCGTGCTGGCGGTTGCGGCGTCGTTTGTGATTTCCCTCGCAATCATGATTCAGGTCGCCCTGCACGGGCCCCAGCCCGCCGTCACGTTCCCGTGGCTGGTCCTCGGCAGCGCCACGATCTCATTCGGCTTTGAGGTTACCAGCCTCAATGCGATGATGCTCGTCATGGTCAGCTTTGTCAGCGCGCTCGTGCTGCTCTTTTCCCGTGGCTACATGCGCGGCGACGCGCGCTTCGCGCGCTTTTACCAGTACCTCAGCCTGTTCGTGTTCGCCATGCTGGGCCTGGTCATAACATCCAACCTGCTGGAGTTCTACATCTTCTGGGAACTGGTCGGCGTGTGCTCCTATCTGCTGGTCGGCTTCTGGTACTTCAAACCCGAAGCGGCGGCGGCGGCCAAGAAGGCGTTCATCGTCACGCGCATCGGCGACGTCGGACTGTTCGTCGGCATGATCCTGCTCTACCTCGGGTTCCATACCATGAACTTCGACACGATCTTTTATGGCCAGGCCGTGTCGTCGCCGTACACCATGGCGCACGGCGCACCCGCGCTGCTGTTCGCGGCGCATGCCCTGACGGGGCCCGGCATCCACGCGCTGCCCTACGGCCTGGCTCCGGCCGCGTTTGTCACCCTGACGGCGCTGCTCGTGTTCGTGGGCGCGGTCGGCAAGTCGGCCCAGTTTCCGCTGCACGTCTGGTTGCCTGACGCGATGGAGGGCCCGACGCCAGTGTCGGCCCTCATCCACGCGGCCACGATGGTCGCAGCCGGCGTCTATCTGGTGGCCCGCATGTTCCCGCTGTTCCAGGCGTCCCCGGCGGCGAGCGACGTGGTGGCCATAGTCGGCGGCTTCACGGCCATTCTCGCGGCGCTGATTGGCCTCACGCAACACGACATCAAGCGGGTGATCGCCTATTCCACCGTCTCGCAGCTCGGCTACATGATGCTGGCGCTGGGCGTCGGCGCGTACGTGTCGGGCATCTTTCACCTGATGACGCACGCCTTCTTCAAGGCGCTGCTGTTCCTCACGGCGGGCAGCGTGATCCACGCGGTCGAAACGCAGGACCTGTTTGAAATGGGCGGGTTGCGCAAGCTGATGCCCCTGACGAACGCGGCGTTCCTCGCCGGGGCCCTGGCGCTGTCCGGAATCCCGCCGTTTGCCGGTTTCTGGTCAAAAGACGAGATCCTCTCGGCGGCGTTCTCTTCGGGCAACTACGTGCTGTACGCGGTCGGCCTGATCGCCGCGTTCTGCACGGCGTTCTACATCTTCCGCGTCTACTTCCTGACGTTTGGCGGCGAGTACAAGGGCGACCGGCACCCCCATGAAGGCGGGCTCGCCATGACCATTCCGCTCACCGCGCTTGCGGTCATGGCGACGGTCGCAGGCTTCTTCAACACCCCGTGGGCGCCCTGGATCGCGAACTTCCTCCAGGACCGCGGCGCGGTCGGCTACGACCCGGCGGTGAACTGGGGGCTGATGGTCGTCTCCGCGGTTGTCGGACTGGCCGGCATCGGACTCGCCTACTACGCGTACGGCGCACCTGGCCGCGCACAGCGGATGGCGCAGAAATCCGGTTTCCTGTACACGCTTAGCTTCAACAAATTTTACTTCGACGAGCTTTACGACCGGATCGTCACGCGGCCAATCCGGGCCATTGCCGAAGCGCTCGGGTTTGTCGACCGCTGGATCATCGACGGCCTTGTCCGTCTGGTCAGCGGAGGCGTCTACACGGGCGGCGCAGGCCTGCGTTACGGCAACACGGGCCAGATCCAGACGTACGGCCTGGTCACCCTGTTTGGCGTGGCGGTTCTGTTGATCATCGCCGCGGGTATCGGAGGTGTGCTCTGACGTGAACGACGCACTCTTTCTGACGGTGCTCCTTCCGGCTCTTGCGGCGCTGTTCGTGCTCTTCGTCCCGGCGCGCGCCGCCTCGGCGGTCCGCGGCGTGTCTCTCACCGCCCAACTGCTCGCGCTGCTGTTCGCGCTGGCGGCGTACATCGGCTTCAACAAGGGCATGGCGGTGTTCCAGTTCCCCTTTGCGGCCACCTGGCTCACCGTGCCAAACGCCTTCGGGACGACGCCCCTTGTCATCCGCTTCGCCTTCGGCGCGGACGGCATCTCGATGCCGCTCATCCTGCTGACGGGCGTGGTGGGACTGATGGCGTCCATGCGCAGCCATTCGATCCACGAACGCGTGAAGGAGCACTATTTCTGGCAACTTCTGCTGACGGCCGGTCTCTACGGCGTGTTTGCCTCGGCCGACCTGTTCACGTTTTTCTTCTTTCTCGAAGCGACGCTCGTCACCACCTACTTCCTGATCAGCGTGTGGGGCAATGAGGGACGCCGCCGCGCCGCGACCAAGTTCCTGATCTACCGTGGCCTGGCCAGCGTCGTCCTACTTGCCGGCTTCATCGGGCTGGCCTACTCCTACGCCGTTCAGGCGCAGGGCGCCAGCATGCAGGTGTACCTCGGCTTTGCGCCGAATTTCCTGAGTCTGTCGATCCCGCAACTGATCAGCGAGGCCGGCAAGTTTCAACTGTCCATCGCGGCGCAGGATGCGCTCTATCTGGTCTTCCTGCTCGCCGTGCTCGTCGAGGAGGCGTTCGTGCCGTTTCACACCTGGCTGCCCGATGCGCACGAACAGGCGGACACCGGCACGAACATGCTGATCGGCGGCGTGCTGATGAAAATTGGCCTGTACATCCTGTTGCGCTTTGCGGTGGAATTGTTGCCGCAGGGACTGCAGCAGTTCGCGTGGCTCACGGGCCTGCTCGGCGTCATCAGCATCATCTACGGCGCGCTGGTGGCGCTGGCCCAGAAGGACTGGCGGCGGCTGATCGCCTTCTCCAGCATCAGTCACATGGGCCTGGTCCTGCTCGCCATCGCGTCGCTGCAGGCGGTGGGCTTGCAGGGCGCCGTGTTCATGCTCGTCTCCTCCGGACTGCTCACCGCGCTGCTGTTCTACGCCGTGGGAGCGCAGGCGGACCGCACGAAGACGTTTGAAATCAAGAACCTCGGCGGCCTGTCCAAGTCCCTGCCGGTCATCTCGGGCGTCCTGCTCGTCGCCGCCCTCGGTTCCGTCGGGCTTCCGGGAATGTCCGGTTTCATCAGTGAGTTTGCGCTGTTTCTCGGCAGCTTCGCCACCTTTCCGTGGCTTGCCGCGGTGGGGACGCTCGGCATGATCCTGGTCGCGCTCTACCTGCTGTACGCCATGCAGCGCACCACATTCGGTCCGCAGCGGACTGAGTACGACCAGCTGGCCGATGCGCGGCCGGTCGAATACGTCGCAATGGCGGTGTTCGTGGCGCTGGTCATCCTGATCGGGGTTTACCCGAGTGTCCTGGGCGATGTCGTGCACACGACAGTTCAATCGATCGCCGGGCGGATAGGGGGTTGACGCGCTTGACTGCGCAAACGTTCATCACATTCACAGATGTCTGGCGGGCCCTCGGGCCGGAGGTCGTGCTTGCGGCCACAGCGTTTATCGTCATGATTGTCGAATTTCTTGTTCCACCGCGCACCCGCCACATCACGCCCTGGCTGTCGCTCGCCGGCACCGTCGCGGCGGGCGTCGTCACGGCCCTGCAGTTGCACGTCTTTTACGCCACGCTCCAGACCGCGTCCGTCGCGGTCGATGACTTCAGCAACATCTTCATGCTGATCATCCTGCTGTCGTGCGCGTTGATTATCCTTCTGGCCATCGGCGCGTCCAGGAAGGCCGAATTGCCGTTCGAGTACTCTTACATGATCCTGTTTGCCACGGTCGGCGCGCTTGTCCTGACCGCCGCGAACGATCTCGTGACGCTGTACGTCGGCTTGGAACTGCTCTCGATTTCCTCCTACGTGCTCGTCGCGATGCACCGCGGCAGCCTTCGTTCGGCCGAGGGAGGGCTGAAGTACCTGATTATCGGCTCCATCGGTTCCGCACTGATCCTGTACGGTCTCTCGTTTGTCTACGGCCTGGCGGGCACCACGCAACTCCTGTCGATTGCGAGCAGTCTCCAGAGCGCGTGGGTGACGACCCCGGCCCTCCTGTACGTCGCCTTGGTTCTCGTGGCCGCTGGCGTCGGCGTAAAAATGTCCGTGGCGCCGTTTCACCAGTGGACCGCGGATGTTTACGAAGGCGCGCCCACACCCGTTACCGCGTACCTCGCCGTCGTCTCGAAGGCGGCGGTCCTGGCGCTGCTCATCCGCGTCCTGCTCACCGTCTTTGGCCAGCAGACGCCGGAGTGGTGGCCCCTGATCGGCTGGATGGCCGCCATCACGATGGTCATCGGCAACGTGGGCGCTCTCGCCCAGCGAAATGTCAAGCGTCTGCTGGCGTTCTCCAGCATCGGCCAGGTCGGCTACCTGCTCGTGCCATTCGCGGCCGCCGGCGTCACGCCTTCGGCGAGCGGCGTCTACCAGGGTCTCAGCGCAAGCGTGTACTACCTTGTCGCGTATGCGCTCATGACCATCGGCGGGTTTGCGGTCCTGCAAGTGGTCCAGGCGGCGCGCGCGTCGGAGGAGATCGACGCCTTTTCGGGGCTGTACAAGCGTTCGCCCTGGCTGGCCGCGTCGATGCTCGTGTTTCTCCTTTCCCTTGCCGGAATGCCGCTCACCGGTGGATTCGTCGGCAAGTTCCTCATTTTCCTGACGGCCTTCAACGACGGCCAGTTCTGGCTCGGCGTAATCCTGTTCGCCACCAGCGCGGTCGCGTTCTACTACTACTTTGCCATCGTCCGGGCGATGTTCACGCGCCAGCCGCCGGACGACCAGACGGCAGTCAAAGCCACTCCGGCGATGAACACGGTCATCGCCGTCTGTCTCGCAGGCACACTGCTGCTCGGCGTGCTGCCTTCACCGCTCATGTCGCTGCTTGGCGGTCTGCACTGGTTCAGCTGAATGCGGACGATCCGGCAACCACGTGCGCGCCGGTCGATCTAAAGGATCCATGGGAGGGAAACGCTGTGGATCAATTCATCCGCAATGCGCAGGATCAGGCCCTCGTGGATTGGGTAGCCGGGCTTGCCGCCCGGCTCGCGGAAAACAGCGCCGCCTACGATGACGGCGGAAGGTTTGTGGACGGTCAGATCAGACTGTTGCACAAGGCAGGCTACAGCGCGCTCACCGCACCGGCCGAATACGGCGGCCGGGGGGCGTCTCTCTACGAATTGCTGCTTGCACAGGAACGGCTCGCGCAAGGGGACGCCGCGGCTGCCCTCGTCATGGGATGGCACCTCGGCATCACCCAGAGCCTGCGCGACACGCAGGCCTGGCCGGATGAGCTGTACCGCGCCTTTTGCGAACAGTGCGCCGCGCAAGGCGCGCTGGTCAACTCGTGCGCCACGGAACCCGAGACGGGCAGTCCCAGCCGCGGCGGCAGGCCATCCACGGTCGCGACCAAGGCTGACGGCGGCTTCGTCCTCCGGGGCCACAAGACGTGGGCGACCGGCAGTCCGATGCTGACGCACATTATTGTCACCGCGTTTGTCCCCGAGCTGGATCGCGTCGGCGAGTTCCTGATCCTGCAGGGCGCCCCCGGTCTCGTGTTGTCCGAATCGTGGGACAGCATGAGCATGCGCGGGACCGGCAGCCACACGTTTGAACTGCGCGACGTGTTCGTTCCCGACGAGCGGGCGCTCGACTTCGTGGCGCCTGGGCAGAAGATGCGCCGCAGCAGCGACGGCGGCGGCTGGTTGCTGCACATCCCCGCCACGTACCTCGGCGTCGCGAACGTCGCCCGCCGGTACGCCCTGCAGTTTGCCGCGAGCCATTCGCCGTCGAGCATGCAGGGAAAGCCGATTTCGACCATTGCGCAGGTGCGCGAGAAACTGGGGCGGATCGAGGTCCTGCGCGACACGGCCCGCACGCTGCTGTACACGACCGCCGCCCGCTACGACGCGGCGCCGACGCGCGAACAGCGGCAGGGCATGCGCGCCGAACTGGGGCTCGCGAAGTACGCCGCGACCAACGCGGCGGTGGATATGGTCGACCTTGCGATGCGGGTGGTCGGCGGCAACAGCTTGCTGCGCTCCACTCCGCTTGAGCGGGCGTACCGCGACGTGCGCGCCGGCCTGCACAACCCGCCGATGGACGATGTGACGCTCAATATTCTCGCGGAGCGCGCGCTGGCTTCCGTGGCGCCGGAAGAATAAAAAGCGCGCGGCGGACAAAAAAACGCGGCCTATTGCGAATCCTAACGCATGTCGCGGGAAATGGAGCTGCAAATTGACCAACAGTGCCATCAGCACTCTGACCGCGCAGGCGATTACCGCACAAGGACAGATGACGGGTTTTGTCGTGATCGTGTCGCTGCTGCTCGGCACCGCTCTGAGTTGGTACGGCCTCGGTGCGGTGCGCTGGGACGTCTTTTTGCGGCAGCCGGACGGACGCGCGGCGCGGGTCTTGCGCCTGTTGCTCGCGATGGTCATTGCCTCCGGCCTGACGGGCTTTGTCCTGCAGTACGTGGGAGCCACGACCATGCTGCGCGGCTGACCGCCCGCGCGGCGGACCCGACTATGAATCTAGCGTTAGGCCCGGCCGTTTTCGTATAAAGCCGTCTGCCGCTGACCATACTGCTACGGTGGTGATCCGGAGCGTATGGGAGGAAACCGGCATGCGGAAACTAGTGGTGATGGCGGCGGCGGCGGCGTGTCTCGCCGCCTGGGGAACAGGAAGGACATGGGCGGCGCACCAAGCGCAGGCCGACGCGCCGCAGCGCGTGTGCAGCTACATTGAACAGGCATTTGCGGCGACAGGGGCCGTGTACAGTGGATTCGAAATTCATGATTGGACGACCCTGTCAAATACGTTCGACGGCGAAACGGCCCTGCAGGCGACGGCGAAACGGCTGGCCGTGAGTCTCGGCGGCAAGGGACTGCACTACTACGGGCACGTCGACCCGCGCGATCACGTCGCACTCTTCACGGGGACCTACGGGGCGCGGGACAACCTCTCCGTCGAGCTCGCCAGTATGCGGCTCACGGATCCCCAGACGGTGCTCGTGGTGCGCATCTGGCGGCAGGGCTCCACCTCGCCCGGGGCGCAGGCGTTTGCGCGGTTGCCCGGCATGTACGCAGCCGTGGCGCAGGCCGTCCAGTCAATCGGCGGCCGTCCGATGATCAATGCGTCCCTGTTCGGCCATCTCGCCTTGCTCGCGCCCCCGGCCAAGCGGGCGGAGGTCATCCGCGGCGCGTTTGGAGCCGCGGGCGCCGAGCCGCTGCAGCCGATGGTCCTGCCGTACACGACGAGCGTCGCGGGGTTCTCCGGGGCCGGTGTCCCGTACATCCTGGGGGGCAGCCAGAAACTGAACCTGCAGGTGGCACTGCACGAAGATAATTTCAATCACTACACGAGAGTGCTTGTCGGTAGTCCCATTCTCACGGTAGAATACTAGTGACGCGCCACGGACTGGGGGAAGCACGTCGGTGCGCGCCGATCACACGGAGGTGCTTCTTTTGAGCAATATGAAGATTCGCGGCGGACGACGTCTCACCGGCACGGTGCGCGTGGACGGCGCGAAAAATGCCGTCTCGCCCATCATGCTGGCGGCAATGTTGGCCGAGAGCGGCGAGAGCACGATTGAAGATGCGCCGTACCTGACCGACATGGACCACTTGGCCGATGTGGTCCGCGCACTCGGCGGAACGGTCGAACGAAGGTCAAACGGCGCGCTCGTTGTTGACGCGAGTCACTTGACGGGCACCACGGTGCCGTATGAACTGGCGCGCAAACTGCGAGCGTCCATCTGGGCGGCCGGGCCGCTCCTCGCGCGCACGGGACAGTTTCACGTGCCGTTGCCAGGGGGCTGCAATATTGGCGAACGTCCGGTGGACCAGCATATAAAAGGCTTTGAGGCCTTGGGTGCAACCGTATCGATAGAACACGGATATGTGGAAGGCCATGTGGAGGGGCGGTTGCGCGGCGCCCGGGTGTACTTCGACCTCGTGAGCGTCGGTGCGACTATCAATACCATGATGGCGGCGACCCTGGCCGAGGGCGTCACCGTCATCGAGAATGCCGCCAAAGAGCCCGAGGTCGTCGATCTGGCGAGCTACCTGAACAAGATGGGCGCGTGCGTCCGCGGCGCGGGCACCGACATCATCCGGATCGAGGGTGTGGAGCGCCTGGAGGGCGTCACGCACACCGTCATTCCGGACCGCATCGAGGCTGGCACATACATGATCGCCGCAGCCATCACGCGTGGCGACGTCTACGTGGAACGCGCGATCTATAACCATCTGAGTTCGCTGTGCGCCAAGTTGCGCGAGGCGGGCGTCACGGTGGAGGACGACATCACCGGGATCCGGGTGTCGGTGGACCGGGAACTCCGCGCGATCGACCTGAAGACACTGCCGCATCCGGGATTTCCGACGGACCTGCAGGCGCAGATGCTGGCTCTGCTCACCACGGTGCCGGGCACGAGCATCATCACCGAAACACTCTTCGAGAACCGCTACATGCACGTCTCGGAACTGCGGCGAATGGGCGCCGACGTCAAGATCGAAGGCCGCACCGCGATCGTCGAGGGCGTCAGGGAACTCACGAGCGCGCAGGTCAACGCGACTGACCTGCGCGCGGCGGCTGCCCTCGTTCTTTCGGGCCTCGCGGCCGAAGGCGAGACGACGGTGTCCGGCCTGGAGCACCTCGACCGCGGTTACAGCAGGCTTACCGAGAAGCTGCGCGCGCTCGGAGCGCACATCACGCGCAGCGACGACACCGAAATCCCGCTTCGCCTGGTGGGCGCGAACTGACGCTGGGTGGCTTCGTGGTGGGGCGGGGTTGCGCCGTCGTGGGGCGGTAGTTGCGCTGCCGTGGGGCTGCGCCCGGACGGGAGCGGCTGCCCTCTGCCGCAATCGGACCGTCGGTCGCCGCGGGGAAGCAGGCACGCGCATATCGAATGAGCAAGGCCATGCCGCGGTGGCGCGCACGGGCGTATCCGGAGTCCCCGTGGCGGGCCACGGAAGCGTGCTTCGCGGTCGCGGGTGACTTGACCCGCCTCGGCTTGCTGCGCGAGGCATGGCATCATGCACTTTTTTAACAATGCTGCATCATGGGCACACTGAGCCTATCTCCATTGAGAGAAGGTGACCGTGTGCCTCGTTTCATGAATTGGGTGTCGTCCTATTGGGACCTCCTCCAGCGCAGCGCAGTGATTTCCACCATGCCTGAAGCCTACGAGTGGATGTATGCGGACTCAATCGAACCGCTGCCCGACGACGGCCCGGACGACGCCGAGCTTCCCGTCGTCCAACCGAACGACAACGCGGGTGGCGGCGATCTGGCGGATATGTGATCAAGTTCGCGGTCCCCGCTCTAAGCGTGCGAGAAGCGGAGGACCAAGGGAACAGATGCTGTGGGGGAAAAAGCAAGAGAAGGTGGGAGAACCCACGCGCTGGCGTGCGGGCGTCCGGTCGGTGCGGTCGGGGTCGTCGGGCAGGGCAGGCGTGAGTGCTTAAATAGAAAAAAGAGGGTTTTTATCCAGGATAGCGCCACTTTCTGTGCTTATGCCTGAGCGGCCCCTTGGCCCCCGCCCCGCACCGCGCCGGCCCCTGCACCGCGCCGGCCGCGTCTACACCGAGTTCATCGAATGTTGCGAAGCCATTTGCTGCGAGATTCGTTTAAGGTTACCTCGTTTTGGCAAGACTGCGAAATGAGGTGATCCAAGATGGACAAGGACAATCAGCAAAGGGGCGCCGAACCCTATAAGAACAAGGCGCCGCAGGATGTACCGCACTCGGACGCCAACGGGCCCGCGGGCCACGAGGACCGGGAACCGAAGGAAGACTTGCGTGTGACGGTGCGCACAGGCCTTAGGGGAATGTTCGCCAAACGGTGGGCCTTTCCCGCACTTTACCTGACAGCGGCCGGTCTCATCATCGCGCTCATGTACTTCCAGGTCAACCATGCGTCGCTGAACAAAGGGGCGACGAGTGGCTCGGCCCCCCCGCCTACCGGCCCCACTGTCGCGACGAACGCGCAACAGCCGTCGTTCGGATGGCCCGTCGCCCAGAGCGCAACAGGAGTGCAGCTTCTGCGCGGCTATTACGACCGCACGGCGAAGAACGCCACGGTTGCATCGCTTGCCAAGGACCTGGTTCACTACGGCAACTCGTACACAGGCTCGACGGGGTATGATCTTGGCAATCCCACGTCACACACGGCCTTCACTGTCGTGGCGGCCGCAGCGGGTACAGTGACGAGTGTGCGCGACAGCAAGGTGATGGGCGTGACGGTGGATGTCACGGACGGGGACGGCTATACGACCGTGTATCAGTCTCTCGGGAAAGTCTCCGTGACGCAGGGGCAGAAGGTCGCAAAGGGGCAGGCCCTCGGAATGAGCGGCACCAATTACATGGAGGCCAGTTTGGGGAACCACGTGTTCTTCGCAATTGAGAAGAATGGCGTCACGGTCGACCCCGGCTCGCTGCTGCCAAACTCGCAGATCTGACGTCCGACTGCCGACCGCCGACCGCCGACTGCCGACCGCCGACTGCCGGATCCCCGGGGAAGTGTGATAAAGTCCGCTCGGCAGGCGCGGTGACTCCACCTGTGGCGTCCGACGCGTCAGTTCAGTCGGCGGACGCTATAGGCGCCGTTTCGCGCCCGCCATGACTTGGATTGTCACGGTTCCCCTACTAAATACACCGATGGCCGACTCGTAGAACGGGTCGGCCATTTCTTGCGCTATCAGCGCTATTAAAACAGCGTGATAGAGCGCGTACGGACGAGCAATCAAGTGTTAAGTGGACCAGATGGGCCTTCAACGCGTTTTTCTGGCATATGCTGTACACCCCCTCATATACTGTACCAGACTTGTATGTGGGGGAGGCGAGGGTGTGCACGACTATATTAAGGAGCGCACGCTGAAGATCGGCGAGTATATTGTGGAGACTCGCAACACTGTTCGCACGATCGCGCGGGAATTCGGCGTCTCCAAGAGTACCGTGCATAAGGACCTTACAGAACGGTTGCCGGAAATAAACCCCGACCTCGCCAATCGCGTGAAGGAGATCCTTGAGTATCACAAGTCCATACGGCACCTGCGCGGTGGTGAGGCAACCAAAGAAAAATACAGAAGGGATGATCCGAAACGGGCTGCCCGGAAAAATATCGGCGTTCAAAGAGGGATCGGAGCCCCTGTGTAGAATAATCATTGAGAGCGTAGTCCCGCAATTTCGCGCCGGAGCCGCGCCTAGGCGCATCGCGTCTAGTTTCTGGTTCTCAGAGAGGGTTTTGGGCTGGATGTTCCGTAAAGACATAGGGATTGATCTGGGTACCGCAAACGTCCTGGTTCATGTTCGCGGTAAGGGTGTCGTACTGAACGAACCGTCTGTCGTCGCCATTGAAATGAATTCAAGGCGGGTCGTCGCTGTCGGGGAAGACGCGCGCCGGATGCTGGGCCGGACCCCGGGCAACATCGTGGCCATTCGGCCGCTGCGTGAAGGAGTGATTGCCGACTTCGAGATCACCGAGATTATGCTGAAGTACTTTGTGGAGAAGACGATTGGCAAGGGTCTGTTTTCCCAACCGCGCGTGGCGGTCTGCATCCCGGCCGGCATCACGCAGGTTGAACAGAAGGCGGTTCGACAGGCGACGGAGGCCGCAGGGGCGCGCAGGGTCTACCTGATCGAGGAACCGAAAGCCGCCGCGATCGGCGCAGGTCTTGACATCACGCAGCCCAGCGGCAGCATGGTTGTGGATATCGGCGGAGGAACGACGGATATTGCGGTGCTCTCTCTGGGAGACGTCGTCACCGCCGCTTCTGTTCGGATGGCGGGGGACAAGTTCGACGACGCCGTCGTACGCCACATCAGGCGCGCGCATAACCTCCTAATCGGTGAACGGACTGCAGAGGATATAAAGATGCGCATAGTTACCGTTTCTCCCGAAGGACGCCATGAAGAACTCGAAATTCGCGGGCGCGACATGCTGTCCGGCCTGCCAAAGACGGTTGTCGTGAACTCCGCCGAATTGCAGGAGGCCCTGCAAGAGACCGTGTTTGCCATCGTTGGCGCGGCGCGCAGCGTCCTTGAACGCACGCCCCCGGAACTTGCGGCCGATATCTTTGACAAGGGAGTCGTGCTTACTGGCGGCGGCGCGATGCTGCACGGGATGGACAAGCTGTTGATGGATCAATTGCAGGTGCCGGTCCATATTGCCAACGATCCGATGACGTGCGTGGCCCGCGGAACGGGCGAGTTCCTCGAAAACATCGACAAGTGGGGACGGCCGGCCGAGAGAAAGAAGACCGCGCAAAGGAGGTGAGGCCGCGTGCAAGGACTGAACGTCGCCGCGTCAGGACTGCTGGCCGATGAGCGTTGGCAGCAGGTCGTCATGAACAACGTCGCGAACGCCTCCACGCCCGGATTCAAAGAATCCTCAGGGAACCTGATGTCGTTTCCGACGCAGTTGGAGATGCGCTATTCCTATGGCGGCAACCCTTCAGCGGTGACGCCGGTCGGGGTGATGAGCCACGGCGCGCTGTTCCAGGAAGCGGTCGGGAATTTCTCGCAGGGCATGATTCAGCAGACAGGCCAGCCGCTCGACCTGGCGTTGCAGGACCCTGTGGAGCAGGGCACCGCCGTGTTCGCCGCGGCGCCAGGCGCTCCCGGCGGAGCGCAGCGCGTGAACACCCTGTCGTTCGTCGTTGGCAACGGAGGCGTCGTTGAAACGGCGCAGGGCGTCCCGGTGGTGCCTGTGGACAGCGCGGGGAATCCCATGACAAACGCACGCGCGATTGTCAATCCAAAGTATAAGGGTCTCACCCTGTTTGGCGAGAACGGCATGCCTGTGCAAGACGCCGCGGGACAGATGTCGTACACCCTGCATCTGACAAACGGCGCCCCGGTCACGGCGCCCGGCGCGTTTCTGCGCATGACAAACGCGGTGACTGGCGGCGTGCGCAGCTTCTTTGCCGTCGCAAATACGGATGCCCAAAACGTGACGACGGTTGCCCTGACCCGCGACGGCCACTTCCAGGTCGGCGCAAATCACCTGCTGTACAGTGCGACGGGCCAGCGCGTCCTCGCGGTCGGCGCAAACGGACAGCCGCTCCTGCAGTCCGCGGTCATGTTGAACCCGGCGTACACCGGGCAGAACTACTTTGGGCCAAACGGGGCGCCGCTGCACGCCGCAAACGGCCAGCCGTCGTACCTGGTGGTCACGCCGGGGGGGCGGCCTCTCGCGGGCGCGCACTTTGGCGCGGTGGGCGTGGACACGGGGACGCTGCGGGCACTCGGCGCGACAGATTTTCTGCCGACGGCGCAGACGCATTTCGTCGCGCCTCCGGGCACGATGCAGGCGGGTGCACTGGAAATGGGCAATGTGAACGGGACAGGCAACGCGATGCAGATGCTCAGCATCTACCAGAACTACATGGCCGACGAGAAGGTCGCGCAGACGATAAACAGCACGCTCACCAGCACAGTCACTTCCGTAGGCGCGGTGCAGGGTCTGTAAAAACAGCCGGGAGGGCGGCGGTGGCCGTCCGCCCCGGAGCAAGCGAGGTCGTATCATGGATATTGTCAGCGCGGCTGCATCCGCCGTGCGGAGTCAGGGGCAGCAGTTGGACGCGATTGCCAACAACATCGCGAATCTGGCCACGGTCGGCTACCAGAGTGTGGGCGTCTCGTTCGCCGACACGCTCACACAGGTGTACAATCAATCCCCCGCCGTATCGGGCCTGCCCCAGCGCCAGACGCCTGGCGGCGCAAACTGGCTCGGGACCGGGGTCTACGCGCTCCCGTCGCAGCGGTCGTTTGCGGCCGGCGCGTACAAGCCGACAGGAAACCCGCTCGACATGGCGATCACCGGGCCTGGCTTCTTCACGCTGCAGATGCCAAACGGGCAGACCGGCTACACCCGCGCCGGGGCGTTTGGCGTGAGCCGCGACCCCGCGACCGGAAGGGCGTACCTCGCCGACGCGCAGGGCAACTACGTGCTCGGCGCGAACGGCGCGCGGCTCGATCTGACCGGCATTGCCCTGCCGAGCATCGAGGTTGCGCAAAACGGCGTCGTCACAGGCAAGAGCCTTCAGGGGGCAAATGTCCGCATTGGCCAACTCGGCCTCGCCTTTGTCGCCAATCCCGCGAGCGCCCTGCACAGCCTCGGAGCCGACGTGTACGGACTGAATCCCGGGTTTGCGCCAGTGACCAACGCGACCGCGGCGGGCGGCACGGCGGTGACCGGGACGGTGGCGGGCGGAGTGTTGGAACAGTCAAACGTCAACCTTACGCAGCAGATGAGCCTGCTGGTCCAGACCCAGCACGACTACAACGCCGCCGTCGAGGGCGTGAGCATCGCCGACAAGATGGCGCAGTCGATCGCGAGTCTGTAAGCCCGGGTCCTCACTCTCTTGACAGCGCGGCGCGCAATTTGCTCAGGCCGCGCTGTCTCCATGTCTTGACCGTTTCGCGCCCCACCTGCGCGGCCGTCGCGAGATCCCGCAAGCGGTAGCCCCGGAGCACCGTCCATTCGACTGCCGCGCGCTCGCGCGGCGTGAGTGTGGCGAAGAGTTCCTCCCATTCAATGTGCGACAGTGCGGCGTGCGCCGCCGAATCCTCCAGGGCGGGCCACAGCGTTCCCCCTTCGCGGGCGTCGCCTTGCGGGACGCCGAAATCCGTGGGGTCGAGCGGCAATGAGCGGCTGAGCAGGACGTCGTGCCGGCGCGCGACGGTCCGCACGCCGCCCATGACCCTTGAGCGGATGTAATACCCGAAGAAGACACCCGCCAGCGGATCGAAATTCTGCACGGCGCGGATGAACGACTCGCAGGCGGACTGGGACAGGTCGTCCCACTGCGCCCGCTGGCCGCGATAGCGCCGCACCGCGCTCTTGATGAGCGGGGCGTAGCGATCGCACAGCGCGGCGAGTGCGGACCGGTCGCCGCGCTGTGCCTGCAGGGCCAGTTCCTCGGGCGCCGGGGCCGATGCGGACGCCGGGAGCCGCGACTTGCCCGGGGGTGGCTCGGCGGCACCTCCTGTAAACGGATCGCCTGCGAACGGATCGCCTGCGGCCGGACCGCCTGCGAACGGATCGTCCGCTGGCCCGGTGACGCGGTCGGCCCCATTCCCAGCGTCTGCACGCCGAACGCTGGCTGCCGCCTCATGATCGGAAATTGACTGTAAGGAGTGCATGTGAGTCCCTTCCGGACCGGTCCTCCGTGAGTGTGCGCCCACACAGCATAGATCTCCGCGCAGCATTTTCGCAAAGCGACAGTCCGGCGCCGGGGACGCCCACTTTGTCCCAAGTGGGCCTGTTTGCGGCGTGTGACGCGGCAAACAGGGGTGCGCGGCGGGCGCGACGGCCCGCGTCGCCGGGCGTTGGCGCGCTGACTGCGGCCCAGATTTGCGGGGCGGGCGGGCGTTTGTTTGGTAGAATGGGTGGTGGAAGGGTGTACTTCCGCCTTTCCTCCTGACGCCGTTGGCGGAAAGGAGGTGAGGGGATTGCGTGTCGTCGAACTCTTGATCGGTCTGTTGACTGCGCTGATTCTTTTGGCGACGGCGGTCGTGCAGTACGCCGCGGCCGGGGAGAAGAGTGAGGCGGACCGTGAAAACGGGGAGAAAACACGAAGGAACGGCCGGGCTGACACCCGAAATCGCCGTTCCTGATCCCTGGCGGAAGGGCTGGTTCACCAGCCAACGCCCTTCCGCTCTATACAGTATGACTGTAACACATCCTGACTACTCCGGCAATTCCCTTCTCCCGTCGCGCCAGCACGCCATCGCGCCAGCACGGCGTTCGACCGGCGCCGTCGCCTGTGATCCGCGCTATGATGATGACGATTCCGTGAATGATGGGCGAATCTGGAAGAGAAGGTACCAGCCTATGGCGACTTCAATCAGCACGTTTATAATTTCTCCCGCACCCACCAGAAAACCAATCACAATGCCAAAGACGAGTTGCAACACGCTGCCGATGAAGAGAAGGCGCCAACCCTTGTAGTGGTGCCGTCTCAGGCCCGGGATGCTGGAGAGGTAGATCACCGCGTAGATCGCGGTCAAGATGGCCCCCAGGTCGATCGCGAAGAGTGTCTGCCCAATGAAAGCGGCATAGGAATTCATCGCGAGCAACTGAAAGGCCGCCAAGAGAGAGAAGATACCGGCGATCAAGGCCAAGAGCCACGCCCACACGGAGAGCCAGGTGACGACGCTCCGGGGCAGCTGGGGGAGGCTTGCAGAAACCTTGATGAGTTTGCTTTCAATCGTCTTGAGCATGGTGGCATCCTCCTGGAAGACTATGATGAACCTTTGCGGGCGAAGGGACGAGACATGGGTGGGTAAGCAATTGTCACTTCATTGACATTATTTTATCATATTTCGATCTTACATATCCAGTGTGAAATGGCACCGTGCAAGCGACCGGCGCGGGTCTGACAAACGCCGTCGCCCGACGGTCCGGCGCGAAAGGCGATCTTTTCACTCAAGCTGCACGCCAAACCCGCGCCGCAGCATGCGGACATCGATCTGCGGACTCCGGCGGTGGCTATGCCACTTCTCACGTGCGGGCCAAATGGTTCTTCATGCGGGTTTCCTGGCCATGCGCCGCATGCTGCAGCAGCCATCGCTGAGAAAGAGGATGCCTGATCGCGCGCTCCACGGCGCTCGCGGGCCGGAAAATGATCGCCCGAAGGTCACACAGGACGCATCCGATTGGATGGTCTGCATGATATATTGATTTTCACAGGGCCGGGCATCCTGTGTCTGTCCGGACGGCTATCACTGGCAGGGAGAGGTATTATGGCGTCGTCGTCGGATCCCGCAGCGCGGCTCTTGCGAGAGGCGGACCATTATGTGGACATCAACCGCTTCGAGGAGGCCCGCGCGCGCTACGTCGAGGTTCTGGGCCAGCGGCCGCAGGACGGGTACCTTCATTATCGGGCGGGATACTGTCTGTACCGGATGGGGAACCACGCGGAGGCCGCGGCGCATTGCCGGGAGGCGCTCGAGAACGGCTACACACAAGCCTCGTGCTACGTGATCCTCGGGCTTGTCTGGCGGCTGCAGCACAAGACTGCCATGGCGGAGGAAACATTTCGCGAAGGGTTGGCGTTGCATCCAGAGGACGCGAACCTGCTGGCGCAACTCGCGTACCTGCTGTGGCGTCTGGAGCGATACAAGGAAGCGCGGCAACTGATCGAACAAGCGCGCGCCTTGGACCCGAACCACCAGACTGTCTTATACTATGCGTACCACATGACGCAGCGCCGGGGGCGGCGCAGCGAGGCCCCCGTCTTGATTGAGCGCTATATGCAGACGGACGCTACAGAAGTGGAGAAGAGGCTCTTTATTGTCAACGATCTCATCCGCACGGGGCGGTACGGCAGGGCGCGCGATGAATGCCGCGAGGCGTTCGTCCTGGATCCGCTTGACAGGCGGGTGCGCGACAAAATGGCGGATATCGATTTTCTCTGCCATCCTGTCAATTGGCCCAACCGCGTCATGACCCGCGTCGGTCCCAGGGCCGCATTGATCACGGTTCTCGTCCTTGTCGTCCTGAGCGATCTTTTCAATACCGCGTTGGTTGGGTTCCTGCTCGCCGCATTGTACGCCTGGGCGCGCCTGGCCCCGCGATTCTATGCCGGAGTGAAATCGGGATGGAGAGGGAGACGGTCATGACATCAAGCGTGGCGCTACTCAGGCAAATGGTCGACGCGGACCCGACAAACGCCGCCGCCTGGCTCCTTCTCGGCAGGGAGTACGCGAAAGAGGGCCTTGCCGCAGACGCGCTTTCTTGTTACACGCAGGCCCTTCGCCATGGAGACGGGTCGCTGCGGGAGAGTGTGCTCGCCGAGCTCGACAGGTTGGCGGAGCGGCGGGGCGATTCAACCGTCGGCCTGACGCCGGACGCGGAACTGGCGCCGCCTCTGCGCGAATCCGTCCCGGCCGAGGCGCCTGAACAGCCAGAAGGGAGCCGTCCCGGTCCCCTGCGCGTGCTGAGCGGCGGGAAACAGGACAAAAAAACGGCGGCGGGCGATGTGACGTTCGCGGATGTGGGCGGATTGGCAGAGGTCAAACAGGCCATCGAGATGAAGATCATCAAGCCATTTCTCGACCCGCATCTGTTCGCGCGCTTTCGCAAGAAGGCGGGGGGCGGGATCCTGCTGTACGGTCCTCCGGGATGCGGCAAGACGTTCATCGCCAGGGCGACGGCCGGGGAGTGCAAGGCGAAGTTTGTCAGTGTGCACATCAGCGATATCCTGGGCAGCTATGTCGGGGAAAGCGAGCAGAACCTGCACGCTGTGTTCACCACGGCCCGGGCGCAAAAGCCGAGCGTTCTGTTCTTTGACGAGCTGGACACGCTGGGGTATTCGCGGGGCAAGTCGCAATCTCACGCGATGCGCGGCGTGATCGATCAACTCCTGGTCGAGATGGATGGGATGGAGTCGGACGCCGACAAGCTCCTCATCATCGGGGCGACCAATATGCCATGGGACGTAGACGCCGCCTTCAAGCGTCCCGGCCGGTTTGACAAGATGCTGTTTGTGCCGCCGCCGGACGAGCCCGCGCGCAGGACGATCTTTTCGCTCAAGCTGGGCGACAAACCGGCGGCGCTGGATGTGAACCTGGACGTGCTCGCGCAGCGGACCGATCTGTATTCTGGCGCGGACATCGACAATGTGGTGGAACTGGCGACGGAGCGCGTGCTGACGGACATCATGTCGTCGGGCCGCGAGCGACTGATCCAGATGGATGACCTGTTGACCGCGGTGGCGAATACACGTCCCTCCACGGTCGAGTGGCTCCGCACGGTCAAGAACTACGTGAAGTATGCCAATCAGGCGGGCGCGTACAATGAGGTGGACGCCTATCTGCGTTCGCACAGGGTGTGAGCCGTGATGTGGACCCGCCCGGGGCGTGGGTCCGTGGGCAACACAAAGAGGCGCCGCCCCCCGAGGGATGCGGCGCTTTTTTTTGCAGGGTGCTTTTTTACAGGGTGCGCAACGACGGTATCGGCAGATGGGCCGGCGCGGTGACGGGGATGTGGTTGTACGTGACCGTGCTGCCGGCCGTCGCGTGCAACGTGATGTCCGTCACGTTGTGCACAAGCGTCGACTTCACGGCAGAGTCGGCGCTGCCGAACAACATTGCAGGAGGAATCTTCATCGTAAAACTCACGTTCGTGCCCGTGGCGATCGGGCGGCCATGCTGCATCTGTACGGTGATCGCAAAGTTGGCCTTCATCAGACTGAGCAGCATCTGCACTTGTTCCTCGGCAATGTGGGACTTGATCGCACTGGCGAACGTCTTCTGGAATATATTTCTGATTCCAGTGCCATTCAGCGTGCCAGAGAAGACGGTTGCGCCGCCTGTTGTCCGTGCCGTCGTCGTACCGAGCAGCGTCAGACGTGTCTCAGAGGCGGCCAAGGGCTGCAGTGCACTCGCCGGAAGCGAGTTTTTGACCCACCCGGCTCCAATGTTGACGTAACTCTGATCGTCCAGAATGAACACCTTGACTTTAATTACCGGAATATTCAGCGAAGAGTTGTGATCCCGTACGGTTTCGGTATAGAAGGCAGTCAGTTTCCCGTGGACATGTTGTATCGTATCGGAGGAGGTTGATGTGATTGCGAACGCTTCCAGCAGCTGTTGCATTGCACTTTCCGTCTGCGGATTTCTCGAGTGCGACTTCGAATAGACAAACGAGGCTTGAGAGGATGTGGTGGTTCTCAGTTGTTCAAACGGGGCGTTGGCTTCGAATTTCAGAGCTGCGGCAAGCTCTGCTTTCTGTGCCGGAGTGATCGTGGCGCCGGACGAGCCGGCGGACCCACCGCCCGAAGTGGCGCCGGACGAGCCGGGGAGCTTCGCGGCGCCCGTTTCATACGCGGAAACCACCTTGACCAGGTGCGCCGCGTCCGCAGAACTGAGCGGCATGGATGCCTCATAGTGGGGGAACAGGCCTGCGGTTCTTGCGAACGCGGCGATGGATGACGCGCCAGAGACCTTGACCTGCAGCAGGTTCATCGCGAACCGCGTCGCGAACGATTCGTTCACGATGGCCTCCGCGCCAAAGTAGGACGGAGAAACCGGCTGCACCCACTGCATCTGGATGGCTCTGTGAACATATCCCCAGAGTGGGGAAGAGGTCGGCACGTCGGAGTACGGGGACGTCCCCGTCGGGTCTGGCTTTTCGCCGAGAGACTGTGCGACCTGCATGACGAGGTCGCCTCTCAGTTCAAGCCCGCCCGCGCTTCCGGCGGTGGTGCTCGCGCACGCTGCACCCGTCATACTGAATGCGACCGCGGTCGAAAACACGGCAAGCGCCCATGGTCTGGCCCGCTTTTTACTATGATTGAAATACAAAACAGTCACCCCATTATACTGGCGAATTATAAATCTTCGCCAGTATATCATGGAAAACGCTCAGAATGGAAGAAGGGGCTGCCCCACGTTTCGGAAAAGAGCAGATTCTCTAGCGATTGGCGGTGTCCCCAGCCCACCGACTCCAGGATCGGCTCAGCCTGAAACGCGGCGGTGTAGCCGATCGACAGCAGCGCGACGGGTTCGATGTGCGGCGGGATGCCTAGGGCGTCGCGAACGTCAGCCTTGCGGTAAAAGGACACCCAGCCGACGCCCAGGCCTTCTGCCCGTGCGGCCAGCCACAGGTTCTCAATCGCGCAGACAACCGAGTAGACGTCGGTCTCGGGGATGGTGTTGCGGCCCAAGACGTGGGTTCCGTCGCGCGTGGGGTCGTTGGTCACGCACAGGGTCACCGGCGCTTCGAGGATGCCGTGCACCTTGAGTTTGGGGTACAGTTCCGCCCGTTTCCCCGTGAAGTATTCTCCCGCTATGGCGACCTCGCGCTGGACGATGTTGTACAGTTCCCGCTTGACTGCGTCCGACTCGACAACGACGAAGCTCCAGGGCTGCATGAAACCGACCGACGGCGCGTGGTGCGCCGCGTCGAGAATCCGGAGCAGTTTCTCCGTTTCCACGGGGTGATGGAGGAAGGAGCGAATGTCGCGCCGCTCCCGGATGGCTCTGTACACGCCCTGCTTGTGCGCGTCGTCAAACTCATGGCGGGCGCGCGCCGCGGACGGCGAGGTCTGACCCGGGTCTGCAGGCTGCGACAGCGCGGCGGAGTCGTCCGGCCGTGCTGGGTGCGACAGCGCGGTGGAGTCGCCCGTCCCTGCAGCCGGCGGCGGCGTGGCCTGGCCCGGACCAGCGGTTTGTGACGACGAGACGTGCGCGTCGGCAAACGTCGACATCTCTTTTGGGATTAGCACCGCCGACCGGATGAGCGGCAGCGCCAGGGCCGCGCCGCTGGCTTCGCCCAGCCTGAGTTCGAGGTCGAGCAAGGGGCGGACGCCGAGCATCTGGTGGACGAACTGGTGCCCGGGCTCGACGGATTGATGGGAGCTGATCAGGTAGCGCACGACGAGGGGGCACAGTTTCGCCGCGATCAGGGCCGCGACCGAGGTGATGAAGCCGTCCATGACAATGGGAATCCGCAGGGCGGCGGCCTCCAGCACGACGCCCGCGAGGCCCGCAATCTCCAGGCCGCCGACCTTCGCCACGGTGTCGATGGGGTCGAAGGGGTTGGGCTCATTGAGAGTGATGGCTGCCTCAATCACGGAGATCTTGCGTTCGCGCGCGGCCGGATCGATCCCAGTGCCTGTTCCGACGACGCGCTCGACCGGCAGTTGTCCGAGCACGGACAGCACGGCGCTGCTGGCCGTGGTGTTCCCGATTCCCATTTCGCCAAGAGCGATCAATCGCGCGCCCTCCGCGACCACCCGGCGCGTCACCTCCATGCCGACTTCGACGGCGCGGACGGCGTCGCGTTGCGACATGGCGGGCCCTTTCGCCATGCTGTCGGTGCCGGGGCGCACCTTGCGCGAGAGAAGTCCGGGCAAGGACATGGGGGCCTTGACGCCGATGTCGACCACCTGGACGGCGGCGCCCGACGCGCGCGACAGCACGTTGATGGCGGCGCCGCCGGCGATGAAGTTGTGCACCATCTGCTCGGTCACTTCCGCAGGGAAGGCCGAGACGCCCTCGGCGGCGACGCCGTGATCGGCGGCCATGACCACCATGACGGCCGGATCGACCGACGGTTCCACAGTTCCCGCGATGCCCGCCAGTTGCACGGCGAGCGACTCAATGCGCCCCAGGCTGCCCTGCGGCTTGGTCAGGGTGTCCAGGCGCCGTTGCATCCGGCCCTCTGCGACGTGATCCAAATCGGAGATGCGGCTGACGATGTTGGACAATTGCATGAACATACCTCCCCGTGGTGGGCCCGCCCACGCCAAAAACCCCAACTCAAAAAGAGTTGAGGGTATGCCATTCCTCAAATGCGGGACAGAAGGTTCTTCAGGCAGGTTTCCTGGCTACGAGTCATCGCATGCTACAGCCTTCCCAGTTGCCCAGTGGCATTTGTAGCGGCTCGTCGAGTACAGTGGCGGGCTCCGCGTTCTTTTGATGAACTTCCCTATTATCCCATGTGGGCGCCTGAAGAACGTGTATGGATGGTGCGTGTCCATTATAGCAGGACGGGGTATGTGTGACCAACTTGCATTGATAGAATTGGTGAGATAAAGTAATCATAATAGACAGGGCAAAGTCAGCGAAAGCTGATGACGCAAAGCTAAAGGGGCTACAGCGGCTGCGGCCGCCACGCCAGCCAGTTGCCGGGTTGACATATTCGGTGGCCGGGCGGGCGATAGCGTCTGCCCGTTTTGTGTCGTCCGACATACATGACCGACCATTCATTCATGAAGGCGCGCGGAAGGTGGAATGGCGCTTGGGTAAAAGGGCGATGCGCAAGGCGCAGGTTGACCCGGGTCTGGTGGGCCGGTATCTGGCGCGGACGGTCTATGAAATCGACACGAGGCGCGTGCTGGTCCGTTCTGGGACAAGGCTTTCGGAGTCGCTCCTGCGCGGACTGTCACGACATGGGGTCACGGACATCTGGGTCACGGACGAGGTGATGAACGATCTGGAAATCCGGGAGACCGTGCACTTCGAGACGCGGGAAATCACCAGGACCGCACTGCAGAATGTATTGACCAATGCGGCGAATCCGGCCGCCAGCCCTGTCGGGAACACGCGCGCCGTGGTGGATGCGGCGTGCAGGCTCGTCGACGATATACTTCACAACGACCATGTGCTGCACAATATCGAACGCATCCGTTCCTGGGACGCTTACACCTTCGAACACTCGATCCAGGTGGCCATCATCTCCATTATCATCGGGCGGGAACTGCGCCTCCCGCCGGAGCAGTTGCAGCGGTTGGGCGTCGGCGCGATGTTGCACGATATTGGCAAGGTGCTGATACCGCAGGAGATTCTGAACAAGCAGGGCACATTGACCGACGATGAGTTCGATGTCATGAAGACACACGCGAGGCTCGGATGGGACCTCGTGCATGAACAGTTTGCCATGATCATGCCGACGTCGTCGATCGTGATCATGCAGCATCATGAACGTCTTGACGGGTCCGGGTACCCGCACGGTCTGCCGGGCGGACAGATCCACCTCAACTCCAGGATTGTCGCTGTGGCCGATGTGTTCGACGCGATGCGCGCGAATCGCATTTACAGAAAACGACGGATGCCGAAGGAGGTATGGACGGCCCTGACGCGCGATGCTGGACGCAGGCTCGACGCACGCTCGGTCGCGGCTCTGTTCAATCGCGTGGCGCTGGTTTCACAGGGGGAGATCGTGCGACTGTCGAACGGAATGCTCGCGATCGTGACCGAACCATCACAGGGGGCGCCACTGGAACCGAAGGTGCGTGTGGTGGCGGATGAAGCCGATACCCCCATTCGTCCGTACGACTGGGACCTGCGCGGCAGCGGCTGCATCGTGGAGACGACGCTTGACCGCTGGCCGGCGAAGGTGCGAGAGCGCGGTGAGCTAGGAACGCTTGATGCGATGGTGACCTGATGTGACGAATGAGGTGATGTAATGCGAATCCTTGTGGTCAGCACGGTTTCTTTCTTGATCGGCGTAGTGTTGGTTTATTTCGTAACTTGGCTGTTGGTGAAATTTTTTTCGAGACCACGCGAAGAAACGATCAAGACGATGTGGTTCGCATTTTGGGGTGGTTGGATCGTCTACGAGACCAAAACACTCGGGCTTTGGTGAGGGTGGCGTGAAACTCTTCACTGCGACTTGTGCATAAGTTCCGCGGGAAGGTCTCCTATACGTAATGTGATTCTCCAAAATGTTAAGTAAAAACATATTTACTAAATAAACGGAGATAGAGTATAATTCGTGATAGGCTAGTTGGTTATGTGGCGCGCGGCACAGGAGTATAGCCTAAAAAAATCTGAGGACTTTGGGGGTTGCAGACATGCCGATGATTGGCATCCGTTTTGGTGGTATCGCTGTCGTAAGGCCGATTTACGAGGATGGTGGCGTCGCTTCGTCGGTCACACTGACGTCGGGCAGGGTGGTGACCGTCCTGCGCAGGCCGCAGACGTTTGTGCGGCAGATCCTGGCGTACGACGCGATCGGATGGAGGGAGTACCAGTCGTGTTTCGCGGCAGCCGTGCACGGCAGGCAGTCCATGCCGGTCGCGCACAGGGGCGTCGTGTTGATGACCTGCAAGATGAGGCATCCGGCCGTCGCGGGGGACCCGGCGTACGGCTACGTGAGGTTTGACCTGATTGAGCGGGTGGAGGAGCAAGACGGTGCGGCAATCCTGATTCTTCGGGACGGCACGCTGGTAGATACGGTCGTCAAGGCGGCGACGATCCTGAAGGACCAGCGGCGCGCGTCCATGCTGCTGAACAGTTGGCAGCGCGGCCCCGGCTCGACCGGCGATTATTCCGACGGCAAGGGCGGACTCTTGCCCGTTCGGGTCCACCGCATCGCGGCGCCGGACGAGGGGATGGGCCCCGGCTCGGGCGGAACAGGCAAACCGGGCGGCGCCGGTCAGTGAGACGGGACGTCGGCGCGCGGGCGCCAGTGTGTCGCGGTGAGTTCGAAGCGCCAGCGTCCACGCGCCAGACTGTCCAATAATCGACGCACCGCGGCCCGTTCGCCGCCCGGGGCGGTCAAGCGCACGGTGACCAGGGCGCCGTACGCCGCATCCACGGTCCGCCACGGGGCGGACAGGGCGCGGCGTACGGCGTCCCAGTCTTCATAGGGGACCGCGAATACGTAGTCGTCGTGCGGTTCGTGCACGACGATGGCGCCCTCGGCCCCGGCCTGGGCCACGGCGTCCGCCGCGCTGCCGCCGTAGGCGCGCACCAGGCCCGGCGCGCCGAGCAGCACGCCGCCAAAGTAGCGCGTCACGATCACGCCCACGTTCCACAGGTCGTGCCTCACCAGAACGCTGTGCAGCGGTTTGCCCGCGGTCCCCGCGGGCTCCCCGTCGTCGTGCGCGCGCTCGATCGGGGGCGGGCCCGCGAGGCGCCAGGCGCTGCAGTGGTGCGAGGCGGCGCTGTGCTCCTTGCGCACGCGCAAAAGAGCGCTCTGCGCTTCCTCCTCATCGGCCAGCGGCAGCAGTTCCGCCAGAAAGCGCGACTTCTTCTCCGTGCGCAAAACGTGGACAGGGCGCAGCAGGGTACGGTACGATGATTCAGCAGGTGGAGCGGTGCCATTCTGTTCGTCCATGGGAGTTTATTGTACATGAAATCTTTCGACGGTCAATCCGCGGGCGTGCAGCCAGCCGCGTCCGCAAAGGGAAACGGAGGCGGCGTGGAGGCCGCGCCGTTTCGCGTGCTGCACATCGTGGCTGCCGGAGAGTACGGCGGGGCCGAGGCGCAGGTGCTCGACCTGCTCAAGGGCCTCGGCGCGAACGGCGTCCCGGCGGCGGTTGCCGTGCTGTTTGACGCTGAGTTCGCCGCGAGGGCGAGGGACGCCGGCGTCGAGGTCCACGTCCTCCCGGGCGGCGCCCCGTGGCGCGATTTTGGCGCGCTGCTCAGGCTGGTCCGGCAGTGGCGCCCGGATCTGCTGCACACGCACGGCGTGCGCGCGAGCGTGGCGGGGCGGCTGGTCGGGGTGCGCACAGGCCTGCGGGTGGTGACCACGGTGCACAGCGATCTCTACTATGATTATGCCGCGCCCGCCAAGCGGGCCTTATTCATGGCGCTCGAACTGGCGACACAGGAGTTGTCCGCGCGCGTGATCGCGGTGTCCCGCCCGCTGGCGGGCGTCCTGCGCAAGCGGGGGTATGCGGAGCGCAAACTTCGCGTGGTGGAGAACGGGATCGACGTGCGCGCCTTTGAGGAAAAATTAAGCTACGCGACGCATGATGGTTCAGGGGCGAACATCCGCCGGGAGCTCGCGCTCCCCGACGGGGCGCTGGTGATCCTGTGCGTCGCCCGTCTCCATCCCGTCAAGCTGCACGACGTGCTGATCCGCGCGACGGGCGAACTGGGCAAGACGATGGACGCCGTGCATCTGGTGCTCGTGGGGGATGGTTCTGAACGGGCGGCGCTGCAGGCGCTGGCGACCCAGGCGGCGCCTGGCCGGGTGCACTTTCTCGGCGCGCGCGCCGACGTGCCCGCCCTTCTGGCGCAGGCGGACGTCTTCGCGCTGACCTCGCGCATGGAGGGCCTGCCCATCTCGGTGCTTGAGGCGATGGCGGCGCGGCTGCCCGTCGTCGCGTCGCGCGCGGGGGGACTTGCCGAACTGGTGGCGGACGCGGGCGCCGTGGCGGCGGACAGGACGACCGTACAGGACGCGCCGACAGGCTTTCTCTTCGAGCCGGGGTCCACTGAAGGTTTGCGCGCGGCGCTCGCCATCCTCCTGCGCGACGCCGGCTTGCGCCGCGAACTCGGAGCGGCGGGCCGGGAGCGACTGCTGGCGCGCTTCACGACGGAGCGGATGGTTCAGGGCACGATGGACGTCTACCGGGAGACGGCTTCCTACGTGAACGCGAGTGTTGTGTGAAAACACTGTCAGGAGGTAAACGAGTCTATCGAAAGTGTGAAAGTTATGTGGAATTTGTGGAAATGAGGCAAAAAAAATAAATTTCCAAACGAAAGCTATTACTAAGTGACGCAAGTTTCTGGTACACTGATTCATGGATATCGCCGTCAAAGCGGCACTTAGCAGCGGGCGTGCTGGTGGTTATGGGGGATTCCACCATAAATAATGCACAAAGCTTGCTATGTGACCTGCTATTTTCCGTGATTTCCATGAAGGCGTGCTTTACGCCTGTTTCAACCCTCGTCTATAATGCAGTGGCGGGGAAATGCAAGTTTTGCAGGCTCCGCCCGCCTGTCGATAGACGGAACTCACGCCATCCCGACCGGTTCGGGATCTACGGCAGTAACGAAAGTAATTGTCGTTTTGTGTGTATACAGGGAAGCCACTGAGGGGAGGGATGTCGACCTGTGCCGATACGACCGTGCGAAACGCGCACGGATTATCTCTGGATGTGTGGGACGGGGAGATTTTTAAGGACATCCAGCGAGATCGCCGCGCCGGCCGCCGGACCACGGCAGCACAGGGACATTGAATTTGCGCTCGCAAGTGCTTCTGCCGGATAGTATGCCCGGCGAATCAGGCTTTTATAACAACAGCACCAAAGGGGAGGAACCGTTTTGAAACGCACGCTTACGGGTATTGCAACAGCGGCGCTCGTGCTCAGTACGCTGACGCCCGCCGCATTTGCAGCGACGGCGAACAACACGACCTACAGTGACATCAGTGGCAACTTCGCCGCGCAAGCGATCACCACTCTGACATCCGACGGATTTATCCACGGCTTCAGCGACGGCACATACCGTCCCGCGAATCCTGTCACACGGGGCCAGTTTGTGGCGTACTTCATGAAGGCGATGGAAAGCGTCACGGGCGTCAAGCCGGTCGCGCAACAACAGTACTTCGCCGATGTTGCCCCCGGCAACTGGGCATTCAACTTTGTGGGCGCCGCCGAAGCGGCAAAATGGATCAACCCGTACTGGATGGGTGTCCGCCCAGGCTATAATTTCAATGAGAACTTCCACGCATCGCGCGGCGACGCAGCGTCACTGTTCGTTTCTTCGATGGTGGCCGCGGGCAAGCTGCAGATGTCTGACCTGAAGGGCATGTCGCCGCTCAAGTACGCGTACGCCATCGGCCTCTTCTCCGGCCTTCCCTCCACGGAAGACCAGACCTACATGAACCGCGCCGACGCGGCTGTGGTCCTTGAGAACATCATCCAGTGGACGCAGGGTCAACTGCTCCCGACAGGCGCGGTTGTCTCGGTGACCGGCGCATCCACGAACATGGCGCCAAACACCAACGAGGCTCTCAGTGTCTCCGTAGCGAGCGCCAGTGGTCAAGCGATCACGTTGCCTTCCGGAGCGCAGGTGACGTGGAGCGTTGACAACCAGAATGGCTTCATCAACGGAACAGGCACCACCGCGAACCTCGTCGTGACCCAGCCCGGCACGTACAACGTTACCGCCACGGTGGACGGTGTACAGTCCAAGCCCTTCGCCGTTACGGTTTATGGCCAAGCGGCGGCCGTGAAGGTGACGCCGGCAAGCGGCACGCTGGTGGCAAACGGCTCGGCAACTGACGCCGTGACGGTTGGCGTGTACGATGCGAACGGCAACGTCGTTGGCAACTTCAACGGCACCGCATCCGTCGCCACGAGCGCTGGCACGCTGGCTTCCAGCACTGTGACCATCACGAACGGCGTCGGCACGGTGAACCTCACTGGTGCGACGAGTGCAGCCGGGCAGACCGCCACCTTGACGACGAGCGGGTTGACCTCGTCGAACGGGCAGCAGATGGCGCCGAGCATCAACTATGGCAGCGGCACGGTGTCCTTGGTCGCCGCCGCGCCGACGGCTCTCTCATTGACGCCCACGACGTCATTTGTGAGCGCCAACGCGAACAACGAAGACCCTGTCCTTGTGAAGATCAACGACCAATCGGGCACGGCTCTCTCGACGGGCATCGCGCAGTATGTGACGTTCACCATTACGGGACCCGGCTCGTTCCAGAACGGCGGAACGCCCGTCACCACGCTCAGCGAGTATGTGAACCCGATGTCAGGCGGTTTCTCGATCCCGGTCTACGCGATCCAGGGCCAGACCGGAACAATCCAGGTCAGCGCATCTGCACCCGGCCTGACGAGCGGCTCTACGCAGATTCAGAGCGCGGTTACGACGGCGCCGGCAAACATCACCCTGACGTCCAGCGCGGGCACCACGTCCAGCGGAACCCCGTTCACGCTCTACACGGTGCAGTTGGTCGACTCGAATGGGCATCCTGTGATTCCCGCGAGCGCCGACATGTTGACGATCTCGGACAACAGCAGCACGACTGGCGGGACACTGCAGTATTTCACCGTGTCGGGCGGCCAGCCATCTGGAACAGGGCTGACTTCGGCAACCATCAGCACCACGGCCTCTCTCTCGGGTGGTACGTCGGGCACCGGAACATACCAATTTGCGGTTGAGAACACGTCGGCGGGTACGAGCGCGGCGACCGTCTCTGTCAAGGATGCCCTCACTGGCAACACGGCAACGGCACCGTACAACTTCCAAACGGGGTCGGCCGCGTGGGCACTCTTCAGCGGTGCAACGCCGACCTCCCCGAACGCAACGAACACGAACGTTGCCGAGGGTCAAACGGCGACATACACCCTCCAGCTCTCCGACAGCAATGGAAACTCGCTGTCGACCAGCGGAGTGCCGATCGACGTCTACTTCGCAAACAATGGTTCGGGAGCAACGATCGGTGGTCAGAGCACGTGGAGCAGCGCGAATCCCTACGTTGTCACCACGAACGCACAAGGGCAGGCACAGGTTAGCGTCGTAGCTCCAAGTTCCGCGGGATCCTTTGAGCTGTCCGCTCATGTTGCGGGGCAGACCAACTACTCGCAGGACACGGTGACGGTGCAGTCGCCTGCCAACTACACGACGCAGCTCGCCTTGAATACGGCGCAGGATGGATCGGGAACCAGCTTCACATTGCCGACATCGCTCAGTGCCGGACAGACGGTCACTAGCGTCAATAGCAATGTCTATGTGGTGCCTGAGAACGCCGTCGGCGTCTACGTTGGTTCTGGTTCGGATCAGATTCAGTTCACGAGCTCGAACGCGAACGTCCTGAGCGTCGGTGGAACGGGTAGCGTGACGCAATCGGCCTCCACGGCAATCCCGACCATCAAGGGCATGCAGAATGGTACGGCAACCTTGACGATCAAGGACCTGTCGAACCCGGCGCAGCCTGCCATCACAACGACGATTGCGGTCAACGTCGGCGCGGCAGCGGGTCTGAAGGGTCTCAATCCCAATGGCACGACGGATACGGCGTACACGTATCCTGCAAGCGGCGTCGCTGGGCCCTTCACCCTGGAAATCGTCGATGCGGGCGGCAACATCGTTCCTGCACCGGCTCCGACCACCCTCACGGCAGCGCAGGTGGAATCCGCGCTCGGAGTGACTGGCGTGACCGGGATCCGGACGAGTTCCGCTGGCTCCGACGTGTCCAGCGTCAGCATCCCTGCGAATCAATCGACGGTGCAGGTGTGGCTTGACGGGGTCACGGGTGGCCAGGCGACGACAGCCACGGGCGTGCAGTTGATGAATGCAACGCAGTACGCTCCGACGGTCTCGACCGCCTCAGTGAGCGGCACAACGCTGACGCTGACCTTCAACAATCCCTTGCAGCAGCCGTCCAACCTCTCCGCACTGGCGTCCGCCTTTGCGTTGGAGAACAGCAGTGTGACAAGTTCGACATACGCTGTGAATAGCGCCAGCGTGGTCGGCAATACCATCACCCTGTCGCTCGGCGCGGCTCCTGGCACTGGCGTGCCACTCAGTCTCTCGTACGCCACGAGTGGAGGCCTTCTCGGCGCTTACGGCGCTCCGGTCCAGGCCATCACGAGCCAGACCGTCACGAACAACAACTAAATTTGGTGCACAGGGCTTCACTTTGGAGGCGCAGGGCGGGTTATCCACCGCCCTGCTTTTTTGTCGACGGGATGACGGCGCTACCGGGCTCCACGTACAGCCGCGCGCCGCGGGGGCCAGCTCAGGAGGGAGGACCCGTCGCGGAGAAGGCCCCTGGCGGGCACAGGTTCCTCACATCTACTGTGTGCCATCCTCCCACACACTGCCACATGCGGAACAAAGGGTTCATTGTAATCTATTAGTATGCGCGCTACAATACCAACATGAGTTCGACAATCGGGCCCTCGGGGCCCGCTGTTTATGTCGAACGGTGGCGATCCACGTCGATAACTGTGGCCTCGTTCCTTGACTCGGGGGTGTTCCGTTGATGGATTTGGATTTTGACCTTCTGCGTTGGCGTAACCTGGGCTGGCGGGGCTACGCAGCGTTTGCCCTCACCCTCGTGCTGTTCTTCGTGACGCCGTGGTACGTTGCCCTGTTCTTTGCGCCCGCGTCCACGATCGCCGCCCTCGGCACGACGCTGGTCAGCATCATCGCCCTGCGCTACTTCGCGCGCGGCGAGGCGGCCGGCACGGGATCCGGAGTGGCGCGCATGCCGACCACGCCGACCACACGAGGCATAGCGGGCACGGCGACCACAGGAGGCACAGCGGGCGCAGGGAACGGCCGCACCGTAGCCGCCGAGCCCGGCGGAGGATCGCTTCAGGCTCCCAGCGGCGCAGACGTCCTGGCGCGTTCCTTTACCTGGAGCTCACCGACGACTTGGGCGGCGGTCTTCGCAGGTTACACTCTCCTGACCAACCTCTGGGCCGCTTCCGTGCTCGCATCGCTGCAGGTCACGCTGGTCCAGGTGTCCGCTCTCCTCCTCTTCCTTCTCGTCTGGCAGCATGCCGCCAAGATAGGGACCTACGTGATTCCGCTGTTATCGCTGCTCGGGGTTGCTCTCTACATCTACGGCGTCGGCGGCGCTCTTCGCTGGTGGCCGTCGCTCGACGCGATCTATGGCAAGCACGACTTGGCCTCCGTGTTTCAGTACCATAATACGTTCGGCGCGGTCGAACTGGCGCTCGGCCTTCTGGCGTTCCTTGGCGGCATGAGCTTTAGACGGTGGCAGGTCAACATTACCGGAGCTTTTGGGCTCACTGTCTCGGTTGCGGCGGTCGTAGCGAGCCAGTCCCGAGTTGTGTGGGTGCTCGCACCGTTGGCGTACATTGTTGTTGCCGTCATCGCTGTGCGTTTCAAGAAGTCGCGCTGGCCCCTGGCTACATTCATCCTGTTGCTCGTAGCTGGCGCAGGGGCCGCGCTCCTCGGCACCAAGGCGCTGGACGCACTGAGCGTCAAGTATTTTGCTCTCGACCTGTTGGTTGCCATTGTTTCGTCGGTAGTCCTGGCGTACTTTGACCAGTGGGTGGTCGGAAGGAAACTGCCGAGGAAATATGTGCGCGGCGGGGCATTAGTCCTCGTGCTTGTCGTTGCTGCGGGCGTGTACAAGCTCGGCCATCACCTCACGGCGCACTCCGGCCTCATTACGAGGCTAGAGAGTATTTCTCTCCACAGTATCAGCCTGCAGGAGCGCTTCTATTACTACAAAAACGCGGTGCCGATGTGGTTGAACGCCCCCATATTCGGCTCCGGGGGCGGCACATGGGCGACAAAGTTTCAGGCATTCCAGACGATTCCTTACTGGTCGCGTCAGGTGCATAGCGCACTATTCGACCAACTGTTAAATGGCGGCCTTGTTGGATTCCTCCTGTTCATCGGGGTGCTGCTGCTTGCCGCCTGGCGAATCGTCCAGTCCCTGCGCTCTAACCCCATAGACCCACGGCGCATGGCTGTGGTGGGCCTGTTCGTTGCCGCAGGCGCCATGCTGGCCCATGCCGTGGCCGATTTTGACTTTGCCTTCGGTCTCTATCAATATCTCTTCTGGGGCATGCTGGCCCTCGCCTCCGGATGGCTTCCGATTCGTCCGCGGGTCTCGCTTTCGTTGGAGTCCGTCCAGTCGGCCGCGGCGACGTTGGAACCCGCCATAGCCCAAGGTGCGGACGCTGCAGCACCGGAGCGGCCGGCTGGGACCATGACGGCCAGCGAGAGGCGCGAGACCGAGCAGAAGGCGAAAATGGAGAAGACCAAGACCGCCTGGAGGACCGCAGGGGCGGTTGCCGTCGGCGTGGTAGGTGCCGTGTCCACAGTCATGTGCGTGTCACTCGCGGCCGATCAGGTCCTCACACAGTGGGCCGCCTCAGCCGGGGCTTCGGGGCAGGCCAGTTACCCGCTCATATCCGCGGCCGGCAGTCTTGCGCCCTACGACGCGCACATCCAGTTGTCCCTTGCGTCGTACTACCTCCAAACGTCACAGTCCAGCGGGCAATCCTCGCTCGCCCAGTCCGCCTGGCAGGCCGTGCAGCAGGCGGTTGCGGATTCGCCCTGGGATCCCGCGATTCAGACCCAGGCGGCGGTGCTGGCGTACCAGTTGCACCATCCCCGCACCGCAGTGGCGTGGGCCAACCACGCCATACAGGACGCGCCGTTCAATGCGCTTGCCTACAGCAACATGATGGGCCTGACCATGTGGTACGGCGCAGGAGAATTGTCCGTCAATCGGGCGCAGGGGCTCGCCACTCTCCGTCAGGTCCAGCAGATTTTCGGCCAATTTGAAGCTAAAAAGCGGTTACTCAACCTGGCGCTGTTCCCGACGGCTCCCATCATGCACCGGAGTGCGTCAATGCAGGTCTACCTTGGGACTGCCGACTATCTCCTCGGGCATTACAAAGCCTCGCTAGCCGCCATCAACCCCCTGCTACAGACCGCCACGCCCGACCCTGCGGCGACGTATCTGTATGAGGCAGACACGGTGCTGGACAACGCGCACCTGCACCCCGGGAAGACGAGTGCGCAGATGAAGACTTTCGTGGCGAATCTGATGGCCAACCAGAGTTCGGCGCTGGAATATCGGTATTTGAGGGGACTCCAGCCCGTTTCGAGCCAACGGACGTCGAAGAAGGTGGCGAAGTGACTCACCGCATCACTTCGGACAGTCAGCGGATCACGGGGGATTTGGCGGACCGAGCGACGTCCGCGACTATTCAGGGATTCAGGCAGCTTTTCGCCGCGTATCACAGTCATCTTGGAGGTACCGTTCGAAAAACGGAGAACTTTGTATTATTATTAGGACTAGACAGAGAATAGAGTCGTTACGGGTTTCCGCGCCTAAGTGCGGGGGCCCGGCCATCTCGGAGGAGGAGTCCCGAGTGCTGCGCAGGTATCAATCACTTCTTGGCAAGCTCTACGCCACGCTCGATGGAATCGTCGTGATCCTTGCCCTGCTGACGGCTTGGCTCATCCGCTTTCGCACGCCGCTGCTGCCACAGTATCTTGCACTGCCGTTCAGCGTATACATGTCCATCCTGATCTATGCGATCCCTTCTTTCATTGCGGGTGCTGCGCTGTTTGGACTCTACGGCACCACGCGCAACAGCTCATGGCGGATACTCGGCTCGCAACTCGCCAAGGCGTCGATGTTTATGGTGCTCGTGATCATGAGCGTCCTGTTCTTCGACAAGCAGGTGCACTACTCGCGCGCGGTTCTGATCTTTTTCGTCGGGCTGTCATGGTGCATGTCGCTCTTTGCGAGGGTCGTGCTCCAGCGGGTGCTGCGCAGCGCACGAAAACGCGGCCTGAACCGCAAGTATCTCGTGTTCGTCGGTGCGACCAAAGCAACGAACAGATTCCTCGACCATATCCACCTGCATCCGGAGTTCGGCTTCTCTGCGCTTGGCTATGCTGCCATTACGGGGTGCGCCTCCTCGAAACTGGAAGAGGGCGCGGCCTCCGATGCGCCCCTGCCCGACGGTCCGCAGCGGTCCGGCTCCGCGGCGGGGCTGCCCTACCTCGGTACAGTACATGAATTGGACAAGATTCTCTCCGAGCACATCGTCGACCACTTGGTCTTGACCGTGGCGCCGGACGAAAGCCATTGGCTGCCCCACATCCTGCGGATCGCGGAGTCGCATGGCGTGCACGCCATCTTCGTCCCGGACTTTCTCGGCATCCTCCCGGCAAAACCCAGGATCGAAGAGTTTGCCGGGCTGCCCATCATCGACCCGGACTACACGCCGCTCGACGAGGCGGTGAATGTGATGTTCAAGCGGACGTTCGACATCGTCTTCTCGACCTGCGTCCTGGTGCTCGGCAGTCCTATTCTGGCGTTGATCGCGCTCCTCGTGCGACTCAGTTCACCAGGTCCTGTTGTTTATTCGCAGGAGCGGCTTGGGAAGAACCGCAGGCCATTCAGGATGTACAAGTTCCGCACCATGTGGCTGCGAGGTGGATCGGCTGCGGTGGGCAGTTCCGTCTCCTCCTCCGAGGACGCGCCTGGCGGCACGCAGGGTGCTGCGCTCTCAATGCCTGCGCTTACCGCCCTGCAGTCCTTCCACGCGCTCGCGGTGGCAACCCCGAGTGCCGCGCAAGAGGGCTATACGATGCACGAGGGCTGGACCGTGGCAAACGATCCGCGGCGGACGCCGATCGGCAAGTTTCTGCGCAGCACGAGCCTCGACGAATTGCCGCAGTTTTGGAACGTGCTCCGGGGCGATATGAGCGTGATCGGCCCGCGCCCCGAGCGGCCGCAGTTCGTTGAACAGTTTCGCGGGGATGTTCCCATGTACATGCTCAAACACCGTGTACGGCCCGGCATCACTGGCTGGGCGCAGGTGAACGGCTTGCGTGGCGATACGAGCATCGAGGAGCGCATCCAGTACGACCTGCGCTACATCGAGGAGTGGTCCTTCGTCTGGGACATGCGCATCGTTGCGCTGACCGTAGTGAAGGGGTTTCGGAATAGGAACGCGTATTGACTCCGAGAGCTGCAGGTGTTAGGGTGCAGGAGAGTGCTCCACATCCTTGTGTGTGAAGTGGCTTTGTGCTAACGTTCTGCTCCGTTCTAGCCTGCGGTTCTGCGACCCCTCCGCCGAGGCGGAATCCGCATATGAAGGCAGGTAGTGGCAAGAGCCCATGTACCACCGACGAGATCGAGGCATGGATGTCTGTTCACTCCCCAGAGGAGATGGTGTAGCGATTTTTAAATGGGAAAATATACCGCTCTGGACTCTGTGATCATCTCCCCATGCTGGTAAGTGAACGTCGTCGTTTGGCGTCGTTTCGGATGTCAAACGCGGCTGTCATGACCGAGGTGCCCAGCGCGTCAGGATCCAGCGTGCACACCTCGACCCCTGCAGAGTTTACCGGTTTTTCGTACGAAGGCGTCGTCCACGACGCCGCGGAAGCGTCGATGAATTTCTGTCGTGAACACAACGGCGTTTTCCGCGTTGCCGATGCGGCTATCGACCATGCTCGGTCAGGGCGCGGACCCGACGGGCCCCCGTCGGGCGGCGCGAGCGATCTGGGATAGAAGATTTGGTCTGTGGTCTTCGGTTAAATCAGGGTGACTTTTTTCGGACTGAGCGATCCGGGCAGACCTGCACCACATCTTTGGAGGGAAGTGACACAATGGTGGGTCGCATCACGGAGGTCTGGCAGTACAAGGTGATGCTCAGGAGCCTTGTGCTTTCCGAGCTCCGGACACGGTACAAGGGCTCTTTTCTTGGGTTTCTTTGGACGTTCATTAATCCTCTGCTGATGCTGGTCGTCTATACCATGATATTCAAGTTTGTTATGAGGGTGACCGTCCCGCACTATGCGGTATTCATGTTCATAGGTCTCCTCTCGTGGAATATGTTTGCGACGACCGTCGCGGCATCCTCAAGTGTTGTTGTTAGGCAGAGTTCACTGGTAAAGAAGATCTACTTTCCTCGAGAAGTACTACCACTATCTGTTGTGGGTGGCAGTCTAATAAACTATTTACTGTCACTTCTCATACTGCTTCCTGTTCTTATTATGAACGGATACACCCCGACCTCTTTGTGGCTGTTTTTTCCATTAATTCTTCTTGTTGAAGTTCTCTTCTCATGCGGCTTGGCATTGGCCTTCTCGGCGCTCACTGTGTTTCTTCGCGACCTTGAGCACATGCTCGGAATATTTCTCATGGCGTGGTTCTACGTAACACCCGTTGTATATTCTCTAGCGATGATTCCACCGAAAATGATGGAGGTCTTCAAACTAAATCCAATGACGGACGTCGTCTTGGCACTTCAACAGATTTTCTACTACGGAAGCCCTCCTAATTGGAAAATGTTGGTTTACGGAGCTGGTGTAAGTGTAGTCATGCTGTTATTCGGATGGGGTATTTTTGTTAAACTGAACCGACGTTTTGCGGAAGAGGTGTAGGTGATGCCGTCTGACGAGTTCTTGGCGGTCGAAGTATCGGGTGTGACGAAGCGATTTCGCGTTCACTCCGAGAAGAACAATACGCTGAAGGACAAGGTTTTCTACTTCAACCGACCGAAATATCGCGAATTTACGGCGGTCGACAATGTCACGCTGAGCATTCCGAGAGGGCGTACTGTCGGACTTATTGGTGCTAATGGATCCGGCAAGAGCAGTCTGCTCAAGCTCATCTCGAGGATACTTTATCCTGACGTCGGGCGAATTGAGGTTCGCGGCCGAGTTGCGAGCCTCCTGGAACTTGGTGCAGGCTTCCACCCAGATTTCACTGGTCGTGAGAACATCTTCATCAACGGAGCGCTCTTGGGTCTTTCGAAGCAGGCACTGGTGGGAAAACTTGAGGAGATCATCGCCTTTTCGGAGTTGGGTTCGTTCATTGATGAGCCTGTGAGGAGTTACTCCTCGGGTATGTATATGAGGCTCGCATTTGCCGTCGCTGTGACGGTTGACCCCGATGTTCTGTTGGTCGATGAGATTCTGGCGGTAGGGGACGCTCCCTTTCAAGCCAAGTGCATGAATCGCATTCGGCAACTGCAGGCCATGGGCAAGACGATCGTTATGGTGACGCATGATATGGGCGCTGTCGAGAAGTTTTGCGACACTGTCGTATGGATGCACCGTGGAAAAGTAAGGCTTCAGGGAGACCCGGTGAGGTCCATTCAGTCCTATCTGCAACTTGCCTTTGAAGAGACGGGTTTCAGTAAGGAGGGGTCCCTAGGACCTTCTGGCGACGGCGATGTCGGGCCGGAATCCAGTGAGGAGAATGATCTGGGAAATGTGGATTCACATGCAGGAACTGATCGTTGGGGGACGCACGAGGCCGAGATCATCGGCATGGAAACGTCCATTGAGGATGGCGTGCTCGGGTGCGGCGAGCCGCTGCACATACGAGTGGACGTGATGGTTAAGGAACCAATTGAGAACGTGGTGTTTGGCGTGGGGTTCTTTTCGGAGGATGGGAGGCAATTCTACGGAACGAACACGTTCCTCGACCATGTCCAGTTAGGAGAACTGCACATGGGACTGCACAGTGTGACGTTCAGGGCCCCCTCCGTGCCGCTTCTTCCCGGGGTATATCACATAGACATCGCTGTCCATCCCTTAGAGGGTCAGGTCTATGACTACTGGAAATCAGCAGAGAGTTTTCGCATCGCGTCCGGACTTCGGGATTCCGGCCTCGTCCGGATAGCCCATAGTTGGGAGATGAACGGCAAGGAGTACACAATTCATGACAGTCCACAACGGATGGTGATCGAATGAATTCAGAGCGGCGGCCGCCGACGGCGGAAGAGATAATGAGAACCGTGCGTGCGGAGGTGCTGGGCGGAGTTGGCGGGGATGCGCCCGCGCCCCAGGCTTCCTCGCGGGCCGTGAGGGTTGCGGATATCGACCTTTCTTTGCCGCCGGTCGTATTGGGCAGCAGGCTCCCTCGCTTGATCGCGCGACCCCTTATACGATTAAGAACATTCGGGTTTCGGCTGTTTGCAAGGTGGGCATTGGATCCGGTGGTTGCTCGCCAGCGAGCGATCAACACGGCAATGTTTCGCGCGATAAGGGATCTCGCGAAAGATACGATATCTGTTGTCGATGAGCTATCCAAAGAGAATCGAGACCGAGTGCTCGGGGATATTCAGGCCACTACTCGGGAGATGTCCAGGAGAATGGATGACCTGTCGGCCTCCGTGAATGGGTTGAGGACCGTGATCGAAGGAACGCATCAATCGATCAGGTCCGAACTTGATGCCATGCGTGGAGAGGGAGGCCAACGCTCTCTCCGAGTCGAGGTGGACAACCTTCGAGAGCAGCTTGAACAAGGGATTCTGGAGCTTCGCGCCGATGTCGATCTGGTGGCTGAGAGCTCGCTCGCGGTTTCAGACTTGGAAACGAAGGTATCAGCACTGGGCGTTCGTGTCACTCGTGTTTCAGATCAACTGAGGGACGCCAGGGGTCTCGCGAATTGGGCGTTCTCCAAGGCGCTCTCGTCCGACGCGGGACTGGGGGGTGACCCCAGTCCAGACCACAGGGGCGCCCGCAGATTTTCGTATTCGGCGGTGATGGCGCCGTTCCAAGCGCCCCAGGAACTGGTCAAGGAGACCTTTATGACATACTTGGATCGGTATTTTACCGGGTTCACGGGTACGATATTGGACCTAGGCTGCGGCAAGGGTGCTTTCCTCGAAGCCTGCCAGGATAGGGGTCTTACCGCCATTGGCGTTGATTCGGACCCCGTGAACATTGCGATATGCACCGGCCTTGGCCTCCGCGCGGAACTGGCCGACGTGTTCACTTACCTGAACCAAGTTGCCGATGGCAGCCTTGATGCTGTCTTTATGGCACACCTTATCGAGCATCTGAATATCGAGGGGAAACGGGAGCTCATGGCGGTGTTGCATCAGAAGATCCGTCCAGACGGGATCGCGGTTGTCGAGACGCCTAATACCTCGTCCTCACGAGTTATGACGACCATGTACTACCTTGACCCGACTCACCAATCCCCGCTTCACCCTGAGGCCTACAAGAGGGTGCTCGAATTGTCTGGGTTTACTACGATGGACGCGTTCCTTTCTGGAGAACTGGAGGGCGCTGAAATGTTGCCGGATTCTGAGCGGCTTATGAATTTCTCCTGGGTGGGGAGGAGGTAGATCCATGAGATTCGGTGTCGTTGTTCCGTGGTGTGGCGTCGATATGAACGGAGGTGTCGAGCGCCATGCCCTATCCATCGCGATGGAGCTTGGAGAACTCGGTTATTCATCCGAGGTTCTCACTACCACGGGGCGGTCCTCTTTCACTGCGTGGGATGAAGACTACTTTGAAGAGGGGATCGAGGAGTGCGCTTGGGGGCGAATTCGGAGATTTCCCCTCGAAAAGAGGAACGGGGGCCTTTACGATGTCCTTTTTACACGACTCCGCTCTTCCGGGACGCTCCCATGGCTTGAGGAGCAGCAATTGTTGCTTCAAAAGGTGAGCAGCCGCTCATTATATGAATATATTTCTACTCAGTCTGCTGATTACGTAGTTATCGGCATGCCGTATTATTACGGGCTTGTGCATTGGGCAATCAAGTCTGCGCCGGGCGTTTCAGTCCTTATCCCCTGTCTGCATGATGAGCCTGAGGCGTACATGAGTGCGACGCGTGAGCTCTTCACATTCGCAACCCACGCTGTATTCAACTCGGACCCGGAATTGGCTCTCGCTAGGGGTATTATTCCCCAGGGTTCACGCATGCGGGGCGTCATCGGCGTGCCGGTGTCCGACACGCGAGGAATGGGGGTCGCACAGCGCTTTAGGGCGAAGTTTGGGATCGAGGATCCTTTTCTGCTTTATGTGGGTCGAAAGGTTTCCGGGAAGGGCCTCGATCATCTTCTGTCAATGATCCAAGGAGCAAGGAGCGAGCTTCCCGAGGGTCTCCGACTTGTGACGATTGGCCCGGGAAGCATGGATGCTCTAGCGGGGCAGGATACGCTTGGGGATATGGTCGTGGACTTGGGCGAACTTCCGGACTCGGATAAACTTGACGCCATGGCTGCAGCGACGGCGTTATGCCATTTCAGTAAGCTCGAGAGCTTTTCATTGGTTCTGATGGAGAGTTGGTATCAGAGCACTCCCGTGATCGTCCACGAACAGGCTAAGGTTCTGGCATCACATGTTCGAGCAAGTGGAGGGGGATGGATAGTGGATACGATCCAAGACTTTTCCGCGGCCGTCACCCAGGCATTGCTGGATCGCGGCCAGGCGGAGCAGACGGGACTCCTCGGGCTGCGCTATGCAGAGCGCTTCACAGATAAGAATGTTACTAGACGCCTTATTGAGGTTGTGAGATCGTGATTCGGTTGCTCTATGATGTTCAGACACTTTTCACAAACGAACGAAACCGAGGGATCGGACGCGCCGTGGCCTTGTGGCTCGATTGCCTTCGGGAGTTAGAGGCGGACGTCACCACATACCTTCTCCGCCTGGATGGTGAGCGATACTTGGTCGCCGAACGAGGTGAGCCGGAGATCGCGCAGTGCGAGTGGGTTTCTTGGGGATCGTTGGCCGAGGCGCTGTATCATTATCGCATAGACTTGTATCATATCACGAGCCCTCTGATGCCTGATATTGAGGTCCCGAGTCATCCAGTTCCTTGTGCGCTTGCGGTTACCGTCTATGACCTCATCCCCCTCGTTCTCAAGAGTATGTATATTGAGAACTGGGATAAATCGGTCGCCGCAGAGTACTACAGTCGGTTAGGCATCCTCAACAGGGCCTCGGTTCTCTTGGCCATATCGGATGCGACGAGACGGGATATCAAAGAGCATGTGCCCAGTCACGTGGAGGTTGCCACGGTGTACATTCCGACACACGAGGACTCTCCGGGTCAACGACAGCCGACGTCGCTCGTCCCAGCCTGTGGGGACGATCCTGGCCCTGACTATGTGCTGGCGGTCGTCGGAGAGGACCAGAGGAAGAACGCAGATGGCTTGATACGTGCTTTTGTAAAGGCCGGTCTTCCTGGCGTTGTGCTCCGAGTGGTCGGCATCCGCGAGGAGAGCTATCGGGACCGTATCCGAAGGCAGTATGAAAACCTCGGTGGGCAGGCGAGCCTGCTTGCGTTCCACTTCAACGTCCCCGACGGTGAACTGGAGCACCTCTATCAGGGATGTCTCTTTGTCTGCATGCCCTCACTATACGAAGGATTTGGCATGCCGATCCTCGAGGGAATGCAATTCGGGAAGTGGGCCGTATGCCATCGGAACTCTGCATTGCCCGAGATTGCTGGCCCAGCCGGAATCATTTCAAGTGCCACTTCCGATGATGCCTTGTCCATAGCCATGCTGGAGGCTTACAATCGAGTCCGCGCCGGAATTGCGCCAGAAATTGGTGTGCACATGGAGCAATTTTCGATGAACCGGGTTGCGACGGACCTGCTTGAGGCATACGAACGCTGTCTGAAGCCCCGGAAGAGGGCGGTCGAGATATACACGCCGCTTCCTCCACAAAAAACCGGGATTGCCGATCACAATGCCATGTTGCTACCCTTTCTTGAGGAGGTCTTGGACGTCAGTGTCAATCATCCTGATATAGAGAGCATGGGTGCGGTTCCGATATACCACATGGGCAATAATGAGTTACATGCCGATATTTTCTCGAGGATGAACGAGAGGCCAGGGCTCACGGTCTTGCACGACATTGATCTTTGGGGATTTTTCACCTACGTTTATTACAGGCGGGGAAGGCACGAGGAGTTCAGAAGGTTTCTGCTTGAGGAGGTGTCGGATGAAGCCGTAGTCGGCGAACTGATTGGGCTATTGGACAGAGGCGAGTATATTGATCGCCAGCCGAGGATGTTGCGACCCATCAAGCTTCGTTCAAAATACCTTCTCGTGCACAGTCGTTACGCATACTCATCAGGCGGTCTTGTCTCGGCACCGTCAGGCATCATTCCGTTAGCTGCAGACCTTCGCCATTTGTCGCCGATAGAGGTTCCAGTCGAACCTACTATCGTTGGCGCTGGGGGCATCTGGCCAAACAAACGGTATGACGTCCTGTTACGGGCTTTCGCGAGAGTGCGTGAGGCAATGCTTGATGCACGACTATCGATTATCGGTGATGGCGACAGGCAACTCATCCAAGAACTCAAGAAGCTGGCCTATGAATTAAGGATCGCAGACGCGGTCTCATTCCATGGCTATGTCACGCACGCTGATTACCTATCGCTGCTTGGGAATTCACACGCGGTCGTGTGTCTTCGCTATCCTACCTCTGGAGAAACGTCCGCCTCGGTACTGGACGCCATGAAGCTTGGCAAGCCGGTACTCGTCAGTGAAACGGGATCCTATGTTGAACATCCAGACGACTGCGTCTGGAAGGTGCCGGTTGGCGCCATGGAGGAGGATCTAATCGCGGCATACCTTCTTGAGATACTAAACAACCCGAGGCTGCGGCGAGAGATGAGCCGTGATGGGTTAAGGCGCATTGCCCAAGCCCACGACCCCCAGAGGGTGGCGCTACGGTATGCCAGCCTTGTGGGACAACTGGGCGTCTGGAACGGTCAATGAAAGGGTCAGGGGCAGGTCGCACCCGCCTTGCTCGCGGTATGTGGTGGAGACCCAATATTTTTCGTTGTTAACCTGGGTTCCCATCGAGTATCACGTTCCACTGCGCTGTGCCACGCGAGGTACCGGTGCCGCGGTCTAGGCAAGCCAGTGGGCTTCATGCGTTCAGAAAACATGCACGCTCATAACGGGCGGACCATCTCGCGGAGCAGCCGACGAGCAGGAGGTCGCGCCGTGGCAGGCGCGTTATCATGGACGCTAGCAGGTGAACAATGCCAATAAACCACTCACCACAAGCAGTGGGCCCGACGGTGGTGCGACGAGATGAACAAGACCGAGGGTCAGTCGATCGCGCGGGGGCCTGCGCAAGACCTCCGAGATCGGGTGGGTTCAGCGGGGGCGGGCGTCACCGAGCAATCCGCTTAGGGACGGGAAAACCTGCAGAAAGCGGGCCACGGCTGCCCACTTCGGTTAGGGGAGCGGGATAAACGGCCCGACTCCTTGCCGAACGTGGGGCTGTCCCGCACCAAACGGGTGAAATGGAGCGGACGGCCCTACCGAGCGACGAACGTCACTCCTCCGTTAAGGAGAGGACACATGGGTACTGGTGCTCCTCGGGCCCGCCCGGCGGCAATGCTCCGCAGCCTACTTGGTAGTCGTGGCTGTCCCCGTAGACTGCGGCGCAGTGGCGAACGTGGTGTGTACTGCGAGATTGGGGGGGCCATCCCGTGCTCTAGCAAAGTTGCTGCCCTCCACTCCGAAGTGGGGTAGAATATATTAAGTTGCGTATAGAGGAGGAGTTCGCATGAGGCTTTCCGCTAAGAATGACCTGCGGAGGCTTGTCATCGCGGTGGCCATGCTCGTGGTACTGGGCTATGTCTACGATAAGCTGTCGTGGACCATCCCGGTCAACTCGGATAACGCAAGCCCGGTGCTTGAGGCATATTCCATCGTACACGGGAATTTTCTTTTACATGGTTGGACAACGTCGGCGGACAATTACTACACAATCGATTATTTTTTCTACGAGGTTATCGGCGCCGTTTCCGGTTTTGGCCCTGCGCTAATGCACCATGCCCCTGCCGCGATATATGCGGCCCTTGTAACGATGGTTCTGTGGGTGTCACAGTCGCGTCTGGCCGGTGTAGAACGCTACACGGCTGTAATGATCCCGCTAATCATTGTAGGCATGCCGGCCGGTCTCATGGCGGATGTATCGCTGCTTGGACCCTATCACACGGCGACAATGCTCTTCATGCTAGTGTCCTTTTACGAAATGGACCGATGCACGAAAAACACTAGAATCCGCGATCTGCTCTTGGTAGTCTTGCTGTTGGCGTTCAGCGTCTTTGGGGACCCCTTTTCGATATGGATTGGAGTGGTTCCGATGCTGCTTGTTCTGTCAACCTACCTGCGACAGCCGAACAGGGTCCCGCTAAGACAGCTAGCCTATTTAATCGGAACCGTGGTGCTGGCTATGATGGTGGCGACAATAGGGGCCCGCATTTTCCACGGGCTGGGTGGAATGTCGTTTGATCCGCTCAATGCTGCATTTGTGACACTCGCAGCTCTTCCAGGAAATATATGGCTGGGAATACAAGGGATACTTGGACTTTTTGGACTGAGTTTCTTCGGCGCACCGCCGGCCTCTGAGCAGGCCGTCAGCGGGTTATGGCACGCGACTCAACTCGCGTTTGTGTGTGCGACAGTTGTGGGATCGCTCAGGTACTGGAGGGTCAGGGACCAAAGGATGGGATTTCTCGAAAGGGCTCTACTGACTTCGATGGTGATCGACTTGCTCGCCTACATTTTCAGCAATCAGCCCGTCAATATTTGGACAAGTCGGTACTTGGCGCCTATTGTCGTGTTTGGCGCTGTCCTCGCCGCGAGAACCGTGGCACCTGCAATCGCGAGAGCCAGGTGGGGGGCGGCGGGCGTCACCGTTTACGCGCTCATATCGCTGGTGTTTTTCTTGCCAGGTCTGCTTGTCACACCGCCTCCACCTCCCCAGGCACAACTAGGAGCGTGGCTAGTTGCTCATAATCTTCACGTTGGTTACGCGGGCTACTGGAACTCAAACATCGTTACTGTCGAAACTGGAGGGGATGTCGCCGTGCGTCCAGTTCTATTTAATGGGGGCAAAATCACTCCATTTTTATGGAACTCATCGATTTCTTGGTATGGCAGACCGGCACACTTTGTCGTATACGACTCGTCAAATTGGGGAGACGTAAACCTGGGTACGATTGAGCAGACATTCGGCAAGCCCAACCGCGTGGCGCAGGTCGGTAGCTACTACGTCGCGGTTTGGAAGAGAAGCATCACTGCAGCTCTTAACACGTAGGCCTTGTGCTCCCCCCGGAGGTGGCCGTTGCGGAGTGCCATGGCGCCTGGACGGAGCGGAGGCCCCGTCCAGGAACTGCTAGGTCGTTGATTCACAGGGGAGACACCGCTGACACGATGTTGCCCATGACGATGACGCGGTCACTGGGTCCATTTCCATTCTAGCGTGAGTTTACGGGTTGCCGGAGGAATTGCCGGCTCGTTCGATGGCGTTTCGTGCCCGAATGACAAGAATCTCTTGTGGTGATAGGTATAAGGCATCTGCATGCGAGCGCGCAGGGAGCGAATCTTGTATCCGAACCCCTGTTGGTTCATGGTCCGCAATTGATTGTTCTTGCCTTCCGTCTTGGCGTTGGAGATTTTGCAGATGAATCGATTCATGATCTCCGGAAGCCAGTTCCATACGGTGCTGTGGAGCTTGAGGAAGGACTCCAATCCAGTCTCGAGCACTTCGCGCTCCCAAAGTGCCAGATGATCCAGGGCGTCTTCGAAGCTGGAGCAGCGATACAGCCCTCGCAATCGCTGATGAAGCGAGAACGCCAGCGCCAGTTCCGGAACCTGAGCCTTCCAATATTCAAGCCGCTCCCGCTTTTCTGCACTGAGGTCCTCCATCGGCGTGGTAAACAGCTCCTCCTCTTGTTTGAGAGCCAGTGACTGCTTAGGATCGAGGTTCTTCTGCGCCTTTTTCCGAACCTCATCCAGCGCTCTCGTGGAAGCCTGAATGAGATGGAACGCATCGACCACCACCAAAGCACTGGGCAAGGAGCACTGTACGGCCCTGCGGTACGGTTCCCACATGTCGATCGCCACGGCGATGATGCGTTCTGGATGGGGCAACTGCCGGAGAAAAGACAGGACATCCTCCAACCGGCGACTGGGAAGCATCGTGAACAACTCAGGACGCCAGGGCACGGTCATGTCATACAACACCAGGCGGTACTGCCCTTTTCCCTTCGCCAACGTGATTTCGTCCATCCCGAGGTATGCCGGCGTAGGACGCAAGGGGAGGTCTGCCTCGACATCCGCCTTAGCTATGATATGCGTCCGAACATTCTGTCCCGTGCGCCCAAACGCTCGTCCAACGGACTGGAAGGTGCCATCGGATACCGACAGGCACATGGCCCGTTGCGCGTCCACGCTCATTCTCTGGTGCGCTGGCAGCCAGGGCAACGGTTCCATGAATGTCCGTCCGCAGCCGCACTCCAACCGCCGGTGCGCAAACGTATCGTAGACTGGCGCGCCGTGGTACGTGCCACTAGTCACACGTTTGGAATGATATTCATGCACGGTACTCGTCCAGCGTCCGCAGTCCGGACACCGAGCTGCTTGCGGCGCAACCGCAAGCTCCCGATATAAGCCAGCATCCGGATAGCCCCAGGGAATCTCTCGTTGTGAAATGATGACATAGGGCGTGTACTCTTGCTCTTGACTCATGGTAAAATGGTGAAGCATCCAAACCACTCCTCGTCAGATGATGGCTTTGACACCTCACCTATACGAGAAAGTGGTTTGGATCTCCTGCTTTTGTCGAATCATCCCGAACTTTGTCTCCCGCGAATTGTGATTGAGCCATAATACATAGATGTCGAGGATGAACTAGTAGTTTGATTCTTAAGTATTGACATAATAGGTCGGGTGTGCTATCCTCGTGACAGGAGGCGATCACCATGCCGTTTGTCCGTTCCAAAGCACAGTTAGAGCTTTCAAAGGATCAACGAGAGACACTCACTGCCGTCGCTGGGTCGCGCACCGACCAAGCTCGGCGTGTCGAGCGCGCTCGTCTGTTGCTGGATCTGGCCGATCAGCGGACGCCGAACGAGATTGCGGCCGAACACAACATCCAACCGGTCAAGGTCTATCGGCTGTTGAACAAGGCGCTCGAGATCAGGCCCATCGCTGCCTTGGATGATCTGCAGCGCTCCGGAAGACCCCCTCAAATTACGGCAGACGCACGCGCATGGATCACCTCGATTGCCTGTCAGAAGCCGAAAGACCTCGGTTACTCCTATGAATTGTGGACCACTCGCCTCCTCAGTCAGCATGTGCGAAAACACGCACAAGAAGCGGGGCATCCCAGCGTAGCGCGGATCGGTTCGGGCACGATCTCCCGCCTGTTGTCCGAGCAGGATATCAAGCCACACAAGGTCAACTACTACCTGGAGCGGCGGGATCCGGAGTTCGAAGAAAAGATGGCGCAAGTGCTGGTGGTGTACCAGCAGGTCGAATGGTCCTTTGAAGAACAGGGAGCGCATACGCGGGAGATGGTGGTCGTCTCCTATGACGAGAAGCCCGGCATTCAAGCGATCGGGCATACGGCACCGGGCTTGCCGCCTGTTGTGGGTCGCCATGCGACCGTACAACGAGACTACGAATATGTGCGGTACGGAACGCTGTCCTTGTTGGCGGGCATCGACCTGCTGACAGGGCGGGTGATCGGGAGCGTGGAGGATCGGCACCGAAGCCGGGAATTCGTGAGCTATCTTCAGAAGCTGGATGCAGCGTACGTGGATACCGCGAAGATTCAGGTGATCTTGGACAATCACTCGGCGCACACGTCGAAGGAAACGCGCGCCTATCTGCAGACGGTGCCCAACCGATTTGAGTTTGTCTTCACACCGAAGCATGCGTCGTGGTTGAACATCATCGAAACGTTTTTCGCGAAGATGACCAAGAGCGTGTTGCGACACATTCGGGTGTCGTCGAAGGAGGAACTCCGGGAACGGATTCTGAAGTACCTCGACGAGGTCAACGAGAACCCCGTTCCCTTTCGCTGGCGATACAAGATGGAGGCGGCAGCACGACGGGAGCAGGCATAATAACATTATTTACGAATCGACCTACTAGGTGCGGGGATATCACGGGGGTAGGCAGGCTTGGAGCCTGGTAGTAATGTCGGGTCAGCGTCCGAGAAAGGGACGAGTACGTAGGCTACACTCTTGTATGGGGCTAGGTTATTGCGTAGAATGGTAGGGTGGGCTCTCTGAGGCTGGCATAATCTAAGTGGAGGCGAAAGTCATATGGGTATCCGCGCAGTTGATGAGGGCTTTCATCCGGGATACCTGGCGGACGAGGTTGAGGTTTCCTTTGTCATTCCGTGTCTCAACGAAGCTAACACACTGGACATGGTCATTTCCGAGATCCAGGAGACCATGATTGATTCAGGGTATGCCTATGAGATCGTGGTGGCGGATAACGGATCCACGGACGGATCTATTGAGATTGCCGAGTCGTCGGGCGCGCGCGTCGTTTGCGTAAAGAATAAAGGATATGGCGCCGCACTTGACGGGGGGATTCGGGGTGCCTATGGCCAGTTAGTGGTGATGTTTGACGCAGATTTCACCTACGATGCCCACGGCGTGATTCCCATGTTGGCGGCGATGCGCGAGAGAGGCTCAAGTATGGTTATCGGCAGTCGGCTCCGCGGAACCATTCAACCTGGAGCGATGCCCTTCTCCCATCGCTACATCGGTACACCAATGCTAACGTTCTTGATCAACCTGTTTCTCCGGGGAAAGATCTCCGACTGCAACTCAGGGATGCGGCTTTTTAGTAAGGAGCACTACTTGACTTGGGAGATCCGTTCCTCCGGAATGGAGTTCGCGTCGGAGATGATTGTAAGCAGCCTGTTGTCCGGGAATTCTATATCGGAAGTGCCCATCAATTTCCGAAAAGACCTGCGAGATCGGGCACCACATCTCCGGCGATGGAACGACGGTATGCGGCATCTTCTCCTCATTCTCTCGAGGGCCCCTGAGCCCTTCATATTAGCGGGCCTTGCAATGACGGTGGTCACCTTCATTTTGTCCGTGGTTTCTCTCTTTGGGCCCTTTGCCCTAGGCGAGGCCAGGCTCTTTGGCGATCATACGTTAATTTTCTCGATTCTTTTTGGTTTCTTTGGGGCGCAGATGCTTACCCAAGGTGTGACGCTTGACATCCGTTCGAAGAGGACCGGCATCGGCCGTCGGTTACTCGATATGAGAGAAAGCAAACTGTGGTGGAGCATCGTCGGGATTGCACTTCTAAATATCGCGCTCTTCGTGGGACTTTTCAGCTCTTGGAGCCGTCAGCAGTTTCACCATCTGTCCTACTTGAATCTCTCTCTTTTTGTTGTATACTTGGTGACCACAGTGGGATCCCTGACCCTAGGTGTGTTTAATGCGCATATTCTGAAGCGCGTTGCGTAACTGTCACGCGCGAACAGAGCCCCGAGTAGTTGCTGGAGGTGCGACCTGGAGGATGAGAGACTTGATCGATCGCATCTTCGCAGGCCATGCTGCTCGCTTTCTGGTGGTCGGAGCCGCGGCGGCCGTCCTGCAGTTGCTTTGCTATGAGGGGCTGCTCGGCCTTCTTCCGTACGAAGACGCAGGTGCCCTCGCCATCCTCGTAGCTACGGTGTTTGCTTACTTGGGCAATAGGCTGTGGGCGTTTCGCAGTACGGGACGTTGGAGGCGGGAGGCGTTTTCCTTCTTTTTTTTCCGAGCAGTAAGCCTGGGGATCAATGCGGTTGTCTTGTATGTTCTTGTCAGTATTATGCGCACTGGCCCGACGACTGCACAGGTCATTGGTATCGTCCTTACCACACTAGTGAACTATATTTTTGCAAAGCTATTCGTGTTTCGAAGTTCAACGAAGGTTCTGGAGGGCTCACCGGGCCATGAGGGCTGAACGTGTACTGGTCACAGGTATTACCGGGTTTATAGGTAGCGCTGTCTCGAATCACCTGCATTCCAGGGGATTCGACGTATACGGCACGGTACGACCCGGTAGAGACCTCTCAGGAAGTTGCGTATCTTCCGATAGGATTTTTAGATACGATTTGTCCGATAACCCCCATGCATGTCTCCCGAGCGGCACCGTCGACGTGATCATTCACTGCGCAGCCGCAACTTCAGAAAGAGCCATTGATGCGGGGGCGTCTCGGGCCGCAAATATCGATGGGACCTCAAACCTCTTGGATTGGGCCAAGAAGGTTGGCATATCACGATTCATTTATCTTTCCACCATGTCGGCCCATGGCGAGAATCCATCCAATTATGCACAGACTAAATTGGAAGCCGAGGAGGTCGTGAGGGCCTCCGGGATAGGGGAGTGGGTTATTCTAAGGCCTGGACTCGTCTTGGCGTCCGCCTCCAGAGGGATATTCAACAAAATGGCGCGACAAATCCGCGTGCTACCCTTCGTTCCCACGCTGGGCAGGAACCGATGTCTGTGCACGATCGCGATGGAGGATCTCTGTATGGCCATCGAGCGGGCGATCGTCGTGCGGGAAGCCCGTGCCAAGGAGATTGATGTCTGCGCGGACGAGAATCTGAGTTTCGGGGACCTAGCGCGATTGGTCGCGGGAGCACTTGGCAAGCACCCCGTGCTGATACCGATTCCTCTTGGGGTTGCCCTGTTCGTGGCCCGCCTCTCAAGCGCATTGGGCCATCCCGTTTTGACAGAGGATAATGTTTTGGGAATAAAGCACGCGAGGGCCCCGGACACCCGGCTATTGCGCGAGGTATTGGGCATCCAACCAAGGCGCGTCGAGGAAAGTTTGCGTCTGCTGAGTCCTGGGGCTGGGATGGGCAAGAATCGAGGTGGGATATCCAGGTGAAGATTGCCGTTATTGGCGGTGGGCCGGCAGCTGCGAGCGCATGCATCGGCTTGCTCTCGGAGGGCTCTCATGATGTTCACGTGTTGGACATAGGACGGGAAACCAAGGGCCCGTCATGGATGTTGGATCATCCCATATTGTGGGGTCGTCGTGACATGGCACAACTGCATCGTAGCGTTCTGGGCCACAGTGATGGGTGGATACCTGAGAAATCCTTCAGGGGTGCGTTCCCCATAAAGTATGACGGCACGGACGTCATATACAAGAGCGACGTGCTGGGCGGACTCTCAAAGTTCTGGGGCGCGAGTTTCCTCCCATTTACCGATGCGGATATGGGGGATTGGCCCATCACGTACGGAGAGCTGTCCCCATACTACTACGAAGTACTTCGTCATCTGAAGGTCGCGGGGGAGGCAGATAGGCTCTCGGAGTATTTTTTAGAGCCGCTGTTCAATCAGCCGCCGATTTCTACTCCGGCCATATTTCAGCGACTTGGGCATGCCGTGAACGCCTCGGACGGACCCACTTCGAGGGAAGGCGCGGGATTCGTCGCGGGCAGTCCGAGGCTGGCTGTGGCGACCTCCGGAGATCAGTCCTGCACCTACTGTGGTCACTGCTTTTACGGCTGCTACAGAGACTCGATCTACAGCGCCGATCAAACAATCAATGAATTGTCAGCTCGCCATCTGATCCGATATCGCAGTGGGCAAAAGGTTGATTCTTTTCGTCGGTCGGTCGGGGGAAGGACGCAACTGACCATCACCGGCACCGACGGGGTCTGCGAAGTGGAGTCGTTTGACAGAGTTTATATTGGCGCAGGCTGCATCGAATCAACGCGTATCGTGGCCCGCTCCTTGGGCATTGTGAAGGAGACGTTCGGTATAAGGGAAAACCCGATGTTCTATGTCCCGATCGTGTATATTGGGTCGCCGGAGAAGACGCGAATGAACTCGGTCGTTGCCTTGAATAACCTTCTTCTTGGACGTCTACCCGGGGGAGCGTTCACTAGATATGTCCACATGCAAGTATACCCTCTAAATCCATATTTATGGAGACATGCTTTCGCGCGGGCATTCGGCGTTGGTGGGATCCCATTGGCCCGGTTGGCTTCGGCCATGATTGGGGGTCAGGTTCTCATGATGCTCTTCTATTTTCATGGAGACTATTCTGAAGGAAGCTCATTGGGTTTTTCTCCAGACGGCGATCAGTTTCGGTTTCAGCGAGGCGACACCGACAAGCTGGCTAAGGAACTTGTCTCGGACCTCGACGCCCATCTCCGGAATACGGGGTTCAGAGTCATCGCGTCCGCTATGGCACCGCTTGCTGCCGGTGGCAGCTATCACTATGCGGGCACGATCCCAATGGGCGGCAGCAAGCTCGGAGTCGGGCCAGACTGTCAAATAGATCAGGGCGTTTTCTTGGTGGACTCTGCAACATTTCCGTCACTCCCAGCCCAGAATCACACCTTTACCATTATGGCGAACTCGCTCAGGGTTGCTCGTGAGTCTCTTCAGTAGGAGAATAGTGCCTATTCCGGTCAAACCTAATCCGGAAAGTACTGGGTCAGTGGTTCCGCCTGACACCAGCCACCCGGCCCGGTTCATTCTCTACTGAGCGACCCGGTCTATGTCGGTCATCTGCGATCGCCCCCTACAAGTCTTCGTCCAAACGGGACGTTCCTTATCCGTCGCAGCTAAATTCTTAAGCTTGTGCGTGCATCCCACCTTTATCTTGACCTTGTGTAGGCGGCGAACGAGTCGATCCAAGACGGCACTGGCCGTTGTCGAGTTGGTAAAGTGTTGTTTCCACAGGGGGGGCGATAGCTGGCCCACCGTGACGGTCGCTCTGAAGTCCCTGTACGGTGGGGCAATTGTGTTTGTCACTCGAAAAGTGGTTCTTGAGCGGCCTTGGTGAAAGCCACCACATGTAGCGGGGGATATGCCCGTTGAGTGGGATGTCTGGCGCCGCATATGGAGTGCCTGCGTATTCCTGGGCAATTCGGCCAACGGCTCACGGCATGAGCGTCATCCATTCCGGTCCATGACCGTCACCCTCGACAGTCCCTCGCCAAGCTCGCTCCACCGGTCCGCAGAAGAAAGAATAACCTGTTGTTCAAGAAGTCGTCCATCGGGCACGGATCAGTGGGGCGGTAAACGAATTGACACACATCTCCAGCATCCCAGAAATGAACGTCTGTATCGAGCTCTATGCTCCGACAATATGACGCTCCACAGCATCGCCCTATGCTGCACACCTCGGCGATGTGCCTGAGCATTCAATCTCGGTCGTCACCGAGGACCCACCGCAACGTCTCCGCAGCGGTTCGCGCCCATGTCAGTTCGGCGACCCGCCGCGCTCCCAATGCCGTCAGGGTATCTCTTAGGCTGGCATCCTGCAAAACAAGTTCGACCTTTGTCGACAAATCTCGGGAAGAGGTTGGGTCGCACAGGAGCGCGGCATCTCCGGCAACCTCGGCCAGCGATGATGTGTACGAGCATATCACCGGAACTCCGCAGGACATTGCTTCGACGACGGGCAGTCCGAAGCCTTCATAGAGCGACGGAAAAACGAACACGGTCGCTTGCGAAAAAAACCCCTGAAGCTCCCGGTCACTGACGTCGTCGAAGTGGATGGCGTTTCCTGTGACGCCATATTTCTCGAACCACTCCTGAGGGTTGAGACCGCCCCATAGAGCACGGCCGACGATGACAAGCGAGTAGGCGTCGCGCAACGCTGCCGGAAGCATAGCATAGGCCGCGACGACCGATTCCATGTTCTTGCGCGGTTCGACCGTGCCCACAGTCAGGATGTAACGCCCGATGACGCGGGTCTGCGCTGTGGCGCCAGCCTGTCCAACCGCCGGGGCGCTATCGGCCAGCATGCCGAAATGGTTGTCGCCGGCCAAGTGTACTACCCTCAGCTTATCGTCGTCGACGCCGATAATCTCGCGCAATTCCTGAGCGGAAAAATGTGAGTCGGTGAGAAGCAGATCGGCGTTGCGACAGTACAGCGGGATCATGAATCGATTGTGCAGCAGGGTCTTCAGTAGCATTGTCTCTGGAAAACGCGCATATACGGCGTCATGTATCGTGATGACCGAACGATAGCCATGCAGTCTCAGAAGCGGCGCCGCATAGTTGGGTCCGAAGAAAAAGTCGATGCGGTCCTGTGCGATCCAGAGCGGAACAACGACGTGAAGCCAAAGAAGCGCAGGGCGGAAGTGGACCATGCGAACGACGAAGCGCGGATCGGCCAGACATCTCTCGGGGACTTCGATCGGTCGGGGTGCGTACAGATAGTAGGTCACGTCCTCTTTGCGATCCGCGAACTCCTCCAGCAAGCGATAGAGGTATCGTCCGATGCCTGCACGCGGTCCGACCAGTGCGCGGCATTCGATAGCAACGCGCCTAGACATTCGCGGTACCACCATGTGCGGCAGAGGCGAAGGGATCGTGGATTGACGACGCCATCGCAGTCACCGACACCAGCGCAGCGGCGGGTGCTGTTGCCTGCATCTTCGGCCTACGGATGCCGATGCACGGTTGATGATGGGCTCGGTAAGGGCTGTTTTGATGTTTGTTCATAGACCATACCTCTTCAGGTCTGCCCGCACCATGATGCTGACCAGTTCATCCAGCCCCGTGCTCGCCTTCCATCCCAGATCCCGCTCTGCCTTGGACGCGTCGCCGAGCAGGAGATCGACCTCCGCCGGACGCATAAATTGCTCGTTGGTTGTTACATAGCTCCGCCAATCCGGCATGTCGGCGTGGCTGAACGCCTTTTCTATGAACTGTCGTACGGAGTGCGTTTCGCCCGTCGCGATGACGTAATCGTCTGGCTTGTCCTGTTGCAGCATGAGCCACATCGCTTCGACATACTCACGGGCGAAACCCCAATCGCGTTTGGCGTCCAGATTGCCCAAGCTGAGGCGGTCAAGTCTTCCTGCTTTGATCTGGGCTACCGCGTCTGTGATTTTGCGCGTGACGAATTCGATTCCGCGCAGCGGCGACTCGTGGTTGAAGAGAATTCCGGAACACGCGAACATTCCGTATGCCTCGCGATAATTGACCGTCATCCAGTGACCATAGAGCTTGGCCGCGCTATATGGGCTGCGTGGGTAGAAGGGAGTCGATTCGCACTGCGGGATTGCCTGCACCTTTCCGAACATCTCGCTGGTGCTGGCCTGATAAAACCGCGAGTCGGGGCTGGTCAGGCGGATGGCCTCGAGGAGATTGGCGACTCCGAGTCCCGTTACCTGTCCTGTGAGCACGGGCTGGTCGAAAGATATTCCGACAAAACTCTGTGCAGCAAGGTTGTACACCTCGTGCGGTTGGTATTTTTGCATCATACGGATCTGGCCAGAAAGGTCCTCAAGGTCCATGCACTCCAGTATGATCTGACTTTCAACG
>JAKACX010000073.1 GCA_021821055.1 Bacillota bacterium | reverse complement strand
GTGCGCCGGGGTCCCTTGCGCGTGCGCGCGTTGGTCTTCGTGCGCTGGCCGCGCACGGGGAGGCCGCGGCGATGGCGAATGCCGCGGTACGAACCGATTTCAATCAACCGCTTGATGTTCAGCGCCACTTCACGCTTGAGGTCGCCTTCAACTTTGAGTGACTTCTCGATGTCGTCGCGCAGACGCTGAACTTCGTCGTCCGTCAGATCGCGCACCCGCGTGTCCGGATTGACCCCGGCCCTGGCCAGGATCGCATTCGCCGTTGGGCGGCCAATCCCGAAGATGTACGTGAGACCGATCTCGATCCGCTTCTCCCGCGGCAGGTCCACGCCTGCAATACGAGCCATTTACTGCACCTCCTGTTTCTCCTGGTCCTGCCTGCACAACACCGCGCGCCCCGCCCGTTCCCCGGCGGCCCGAGCGGACCCGCTAACCCTGTCTCTGCTTGTGCTTCGGGTTCTCGCAGATCACCATCACATTCCCCTTGCGACGGATCACCTTGCACTTTTCGCACATGGGTTTGACCGACGGCCGAACCTTCACAGTGTAAAACCTCCCATCGAGAGACGGCGTCAGCGGCGTCGCCCCTACTTGTACCGGTAAGTGATTCTCCCCCGCGTGAGGTCGTATGGAGACAATTCTACCGTAACGCGGTCACCGGGTAAAATCTTGATGTAATTCATCCGAATCTTGCCCGACACATGCGCAAGAATCTTGTGCCCGTTCTCAAGTTCAACGCGAAACATGGCGTTCGGCAGAGGCTCAACAACCTTGCCCTCCACCTCAATCACGTCGTCTTTCGCCATGCGCCTTACCCCCTCTTCTCATCCGCGGCCAGTTGCTACGGCAACGTCAGGATCCTTGCAGCCCCATCCTCCACGATCGCAACCGTATGCTCAAAGTGCGCGCACCGTTTGCCGTCCACCGTCACGACCGTCCAGTCGTCCGACAGCGTCCGCACCTCCGGAGAGCCCACATTGACCATCGGCTCTATCGCCAGGACCATTCCCGGACGCAGGCGGGGCCCCTTGCCGGGCGGACCGTAGTTTGGAATCTGAGGTTCTTCGTGCATGTCACTGCCGATGCCGTGTCCCACATAGTCGCGAACAATCGAGAAACCCCTGGCCTCGACGAGTTCCTGCACGGCGTGGGAAATATCCGAGAGCCTGTTGCCGACCACAGCCATGCGGATTCCCGCGAACAGCGATTCTTCCGTGACCTGCAGCAGTTCCATCACTTCCGGAGCAATCCCGCCGACCGGATAGGTCCAGGCGGAGTCGCCGTGGTACCCGCGGTACAGCGCCCCGATGTCGACGGAAATGATGTCGCCTTCTGCCAAACGCCGGTTCCCGGGGATCCCGTGGACCAATTCCTCGTTGACCGAGGTGCAGATCGCGGCGGGATAGCCGTTGTACCCCATGAACGAGGGAAATGCGCCCGCGGCGCGAATCACCTTGTCGGCAACGGCATCCAGTTCGCGGGTGGTGATGCCCGGCTGAATCGCCTGTTTGACCGCGGCGTGCGCCTGTGCGACAATCCTGCCCGCCTCGCGCATGATATCCAGTTCCCGCGACGACTTGGCGCTCATCATTGGCCATCACCTCTCAGAGCCGCCCGAATCGCCCGTCTCACACGATCGATCGGCTGATCCCCCGCGAGGCGCGTGAGCACTCCGCGCGCCTCGTAGAAGGCGACAAGCGACTGGGTGTTGTCCCAGTTCTGCTCCAGTCGCACGCGCACCGCGTCCGGCCGGTCGTCCGCGCGCTGTTGCAGCGCCGTCCCGCACTCGTTGCACACGCCCGCCGAGCGGGGCGGCTGAAACACCGCGTGGTACGTCGCCCCGCAGCCCGGGCAGACCCAACGACCGCCGAGCCGCCGCAATAACTCCTCGCGGCCGACTTCAAGGTAGATCACCCGGCTCAGGGGCCGACCGACCTCCGCCAGCATGTTGTCCAGCGCCTGCGCCTGCGGCCGCGTTCGCGGGAAGCCGTCGAGGAGAAACCCTTCTTTGGCGTCGTCCTGTGCAATGCGGTCGCGCACGATGCGGATGGTCAGTTCGTCAGGCACCAGCAGCCCGCCCTCGATGTACGACCGGATTTCGCCGGAGACCTGCGACTCGCCCTTCGCGGCCGCTCGGAACATATCGCCCGTCGAGATGTGCGGCAATCCAAAGTCCTCCACGATCCACGCGGCCTGCGTTCCCTTGCCGGCTCCAGGCAGCCCCAGCAGAATGACCTGCATCCTGAACACCCCTTCAGCGAATGAAGCCGCGATAGCTGCGTTGCAGCGTCTGGCCCCGCAATTGTTGAAGAGTATCCAGAGCCACCTGAACCACGATCAGGATCGACGTCCCGCCGAAGTAGAACGTGAGATTCGACACGCCTGTGAGCGGAATGAAGACCAGTGGTATCACCGAGACCACGGCCAGGAACAGCCCTCCGACCAGCGACAGGCGATTCATGATCCACACCAGATACTCCTCTGTTGCCTTCCCGGGGCGCACACCGGGGATGTACCCCGAGTTCTTCTGCATCTGTTCCGCCAGTTGCTCGGGATTCAACTGAACGAAGGTATAGAAAAAGGTGAACGCCACGATCAGAACAAACTCGACCGTGGGATAATACACGGAAGTCGGTTGAAAGTTCGTAAGGAACCAGCTTGCAACCGGGTTGGTCGGAAAGAACTGACCTATGATCAAGGGAAAGAACAGCAGCGACGTCGCGAAAATCACCGGAATCACGCCCGCCGCATTGACCTTGAACGGGATGTGCGTCGTCTGCCCGCCGTAAATTGTTCCACCGACCTGGCGCTTCGTGTACTGGACGGGAATTCTGCGCACGCCCTGCTGCACGAACACGACAAACACCGTGATCAGCAGCAGCACGATCAGCAGGACCGCCAGCCGCACAATGTTCAGGAGCAGTTCATTCGGATGCGCGAGAAACCACGTGTTATAAAGTGTCGGGATGACTGTCTCCAGACGCGACAGGATACTGAGAAAGATAATGATCGAGATCCCGTTTCCGATTCCCTTGTCCGTGATCTGCTCGCCCAGCCACATCAGGAAGGTTGTTCCCGCCGTCAGCGTGATGGCGATAACCGCGTAGGTCCAGAACGTAGGATTTGTAATGAATCCCGAACCCAGTTGGCGGCTGAACGAGTAGGTCAGCGCGATCGACTGGATCACGCCCAGAAAGACTGTCAGGTAGCGCGTCCACTGCGTCAGCTTGGCCCGTCCGGTTTCCCCCTCTTTCGACCAGTCCTCCCACTGCTTGATGACTCCCATCTGCAACAACTGCACGATGATCGAAGCCGTCACATAGGGATAGATGCTCATCGAGAAGATGGAGAAATTGAGCAACGCTCCGCCGGAGAAAGTATTCAACAGACCCACAAACGCATTCTTCCCCGCCGCGGCCTGCAAGAGGGAGGCATTCACGCCCGGTACCGGTATGACCACGCCGATCCGATAGATGGCGAGAATCATGAGCGTGAACAGCACCCGTTTGCGAAGATCTCCGGCGCGCCAGACGTTCCCCAGCAGCTGCAGCATCTACATCACCTCGACGGAACCGCCGGCAGCCGCGATCTTCTCGGCGGCCGATCCGGAGAAAGCGTGCGCCCGCACCGTCAGGGCAACGTTCAGATCGCCGGCGCCGAGAATCTTGACTCCGTCGTTCAGCTTGCGCGCCAGCCGCGTCTCCAGCAGCAGTTCCGGAGTGACCACGGTTCCCGCCGCAAATCGTTCGAGCTGGCCGACGTTGACCACCGTGTACCGCCGCTTGAACTCGTGGTTCGAGAAACCGCGCTTGGGCACACGCCGGAACAGCGGTGTCTGACCGCCCTCAAAACCCGGACGCACACCGCCGCCCGAGCGGGCCCACTGGCCTTTCGACCCGCGGGTCGACGTCTTGCCAAGCCCGGAACCGATGCCCCGTCCGACGCGCTTTGACGCGTGCCGTGATCCCGGTGCGGGAGTCAGTTCGTTGAGTTTCATTGCGTTTGCCCTCCCATCAACCGTCGATCTCGCTATACGCAACGAGATGGCTCACTTTATTCACCATGCCGCGCACCGCCGGCGTATCTTCGCGCAGCACGGTCTGCTGCAACTTGCGCAAGCCCAGGGACTTCACCGTCTCGCGCTGGGACACGGTCTGTCCGATCACGCTCTTCACCAGGGTAATTTGCAACTGTTTTGTCACGGTCACACACCACCTTCTTCACGCCGCCCGGCATTGACGCGGGTCGCCTCCGCCATGGCGCAGCGCGGTCTAGCTGCGGATTTCCTCCACGGTCTTGCCGCGCAGTTTCGCAACGTCTTCCGGGCGCTTCAATTCCATCAGGCCATGCAGGGTCGCATGCACCATATTGATCGAATTCGACGAGCCAAGCGATTTGGTCACAATGTCCTTCACGCCAGCCGACTCCAGCACGGCCCGCACGGGACCGCCCGCGATGACGCCCGTCCCTTCCCGGGCCGGCTTGATCAGCACGCGCCCCGCGCCGAAGCGGCCAAGGACTTCATGGGGCACCGTCGTCCCTTTCATGGGAATCGTGATCAGGTTCTTCTTGGCGTCGGCAACCCCTTTGCGGACGGCTTCCTGCACTTCGGACGCCTTGCCGAGGCCCGCGCCGACGTGCCCATCACCGTCCCCGACAACCACAAGCGCGCTGAAGCTGAAGCGCCGACCGCCCTTGACGACCTTGGCGACGCGGTTAATGGAAACGACTTTCTCACTCAAATCAAGACTCGCCGGGTCTACACGCACGAGTATGTTCCCCTCCCCTGTGGCTCGTTTGGCGGATGTGCCGCAGGCGCCAGACACGCGCCGCCCTGCGCACTCCTGCGCCGCCCATCAGAATTCGAGGCCAGCTTCACGCGCCGCGTCAGCCAGCGCCTGCACCCGGCCGTGGTACAGATACCCTCCGCGGTCGAACACGACCCGCGTCACGCCGATCTCCCTGGCTCGCTGTGCAACCAGTTTGCCGATCTCCTGCGCCGCAGCGACCGTGTTGCCGTGCGGCACCTGCCCGCGCACCGCCTGTTCGACCGTCGAGGCGCTGACCAGCGTACGTTGCGCCACGTCGTCGACAACCTGTGCGTAGATGTGCTGCTCCGAGCGAAACACGTTCAGTCGCGGGCGCTCCGCCGTGCCGGACAGACGCATCCGTATGCGCTTGTGCCTGCGCGCCCGGCCCGCTTCCTTATCGCCTTTGGAAATCATGCTGCCACCCCCGATCCATCTACTTCTTGCCGGTCTTGCCGACTTTGCGCCTTACCTTCTCGTTCTCGTAACGGATACCCTTGCCCTTGTACGGTTCCGGCCTGCGCAAGTCCCGGATCTTCGCCGCGAACGTTCCGACCTTCTCCTTGTCGATCCCCTTCACGATCACCCGGTTATTCGCTGGCACATCCAGCTCAAGGCCCTCCTCGGGCACCACCTCGACCGGATGCGAGAAACCCAGCGACAGCGTCACCTTGTTCCCCGCCTTCGCCGCGCGGTAGCCGACACCGACCAATTCAAGCGTCTTCTGGTAGCCGTTGGTGACACCCTCCACCATGTTCGCCACCACGCTGCGGGTGGTGCCGTGCAGACTCCGGTGCAACTTGGAATCCGACGGCCGTTCGACGAGCACCTGCCCGTCTTCCATGCGCACCACCATGTCCGGATGGATCGCGCGCGCCAGACTGCCTTTGGGACCTTTCACCGCGACCGCGCCACTCTCAATGCTCACTTCCACACCGGATGGAATGATGATGGGCCGCCTGCCTATCCGTGACACTGTGCCACCTCCTTATTCAGAGACTCAGACACCCGCTGACCGTTCTACCACACGTAGCAGACGACTTCGCCGCCGACTTGTTCCTGGCGGGCGCGGCGGTCGGTCATCAGACCGCGCGACGTCGACACAATCGCGATGCCCAGGCCGCCCAGCACCCGCGGCAACTCCTGCGAACCCGCATAGACGCGCAGTCCCGGTTTGCTGATGCGCTTGAGACCGGTAATAACGCGCGTGTTGTTCGCGCTGTACTTCAGATGCACGCGGATCGTTCCCTGCTTGTTGTCAGGAATGAACTCAGCGTCCCTGATGTAGCCTTCCTGCTTGAGAATGTCTGCGATCGCCCGCTTGATTTTCGAACCCGGAATGTCGACCTTTTCATGCCCGACCATGTTCCCGTTCCGAATCCGCGTCAGCATGTCCGCGATGGGATCCGTCATGACCACTGTCGAACTACCTCCTCCCGAAACCTGCTTCCTGTAATCTCACCGCTCCCGCACTCACCAGCTGGCTTTCGTGATACCGGGAAGCTGGCCGGTGTGCGCGAGTTCCCGGAAGCAAATCCGGCAGATGCCAAACTTGCGCAGAACCGAATGCGGCCTGCCGCAGCGCCGGCATCGCGTGTATGCGCGCGTGCTGAACTTTGCCGGCCGGGCGGCCTTGATCACCATTGACTTCTTTGCCATCACAGCACCTCCCCAACTGCTCGATCAGGACTGGCGAAATGGCATGCCCATCTCGGTCAGCAATGCACGTGCTTCCTCGTCGGACTGTGCGGTCGTCACGATGACCACATCCATCCCGCGGACCTTGTCGATCTTGTCGTAGTCCACTTCCGGAAAAATCAACTGCTCACGGAGACCCAACGTATAGTTGCCGCGACCGTCGAACGCCTTGGGCGACACACCCCGGAAATCGCGCACGCGCGGCAGGGCGATATTGAACAATTTGTCAAGAAAATGGTACATGCGCTCGCCCCGGAGGGTCACTTTCGCGCCGATCTTCTGGCCCTCGCGCAGTTTGAATCCCGCGATCGACTTCTTCGCCCGCGTCACCACCGGCCGCTGGCCGGCGATGAGCGTCAGGTCCGCCACCGCGTTGTCCAGCACTTTCTCGTTTTGCGCCGCTTCACCGACGCCCATGTTGATGACGACCTTCTCGATCCGCGGCACCTGCATCACGCTGCGGTACGAGAACTTCTGCATCAGGGCCGGCGAAACGCGCTCCTGGTACTGCTCCCGCATCCTTGCCATCTGC
>JAKACX010000025.1 GCA_021821055.1 Bacillota bacterium | reverse complement strand
GGCCACGACGTGATCGCGCAAGTCTTCGCCTCACGGGTGGAATGACGGCAACGACGCAAGCAGGAGGCATACGCACAGCCCTGTCATGAGACCGATGATCACCCACACCCTGATCCGGGCGGACACGGTGTTGCCGTGTTCGCCCATGAGATCCCTGCGCGACGTCAGCTTCACGAGAAAGATGAGAAGCGGCGCCATGAGCAGCGCCGCGATCACCTGCGCGAACACCGCGAGCATCGTGAGCGGCAGACCGGGGAGCAGCACGAGGAGCGCGGCGAGTCCAAGACCCCCCGTGTACAGCGCGTAGAATTTGGGCGCCTGCCGGGGCCTGTCGTCGAGACTGTGCGCAAATCCCAGAACAGACGCAAACGTCCACGACGTCGACAGCGAAATGGCGATGGCGGCGAGAAATCCCGCATTGACCATGCCAAGCGCGAACAGGTCGCGGACAAGCACGCCGTCGTGCAGGAGGAAGCCCTGGAGCATCGCGCCGGGCCCCGTCAGCGTCGCGCCGTGTCCCGGCATGCCGTACAAAGTGGCGCCGCAGACCATGATGGCGACCGCGATCGCCGCCTGGATCATGCTGCCGAGCGCCGTGTCGAGCCGGCCAAAGTGCAGGTCGTTGCGCGTCATCCCCTTGTCAATCACCGCCGATCCCTGAAAGAAGATCATCCAGGGGGCGACGGCGTTGCCCACCGTCGCAATTATGAAAAACAGCATGAGCGTGTAGCCGTGTTCATTCGCGACGAGCAGCGGCGAGATCGGCGTCGGCACGGCGCGACCGCGCGTCCAGACGGCAAGCACGATGAAGACCGTGTTGAGCGCTCCGACACCGAGCGCCAGGCGCTCTTTTGTCCAGTATTTTCCCCACAGGGCGAACCCGATCACAAAAACGGCGCATACCACGTCCGCGAGCCAAAACGGCAGCCCCAGTACCGTGAGACCGATACTCATGCCGATGAATTCCGTCATCAGCGTCAGCAGGTTTTCTGCGAAAAGCGCCGTCAACGCGAGCGCCCCGGACGTCCTGCCAAAATAGCGAAACACGAGCGCCGGAAAGGGCTGCTGACTGACAGCGGACAAGCGCATCGCCATCTCCTGCACCGTGTATGTGACTGGAATCAACGCGACGGCGACCAGAATGAACAGTCCGGCGCCAAATGTCGCGCCGGTGGCGGCGTAACTGATGACTCCGCCCGCGTCATTGTCTCCGATCATCACGATGACGCCAGGTCCCATCAGCAGCCAGAGAGCATGCAAATAGAGCGCCGGGCGCTTGCCTTGCCACAGTCCCATGCGCTGCCGCACGGACGGGGCGGATGGGGTCGTCTCTTTGCTTTTCACACTCATGGAATCCCCCCGCGCATTCGCCCGATGATAAACAGTACTCGGGTGCGGAGGCAAAAGTGCTTTTCCATGCAGGCCCTGTTGAGATTCCGTCAACATGCCTGTCATGCGCGTTGCGTAGAATGGAATAGAGGAGTTGAGGTTCGTGGCGACGGGGACGTTTGGACTGTGGTTTAAGGAGATATTGGAAAAACAGGGACTGTCTCTGCGGGGGCTGGGGAAATTGACCGGGATTGACCCGGCCACGCTGTCGCGGATCAATTCCGCCAAACAGCGGCCGACGCTCTCCCATCTCGAGCGTATCGCCCGCGCGCTCGAGGTTCCGCTCGCGCAAGCGCTCGGTGCGGCTGGATTTGACACCTCGACGCCACCCGGCGGCGAAGACAACTCCCTCCACAAGGCCATCCGCAAGACGGCCACGTCCCTGGCGGACCGCCTCGTCCCATTGTCCGCCATCCTGCTGGAGTATCAGGTCCTCGCAGGGACTGAACAGGGACAGACGCTCATCGTCGAGCGCATACCCGAGAAACTGCGGCAGAGCGGAGCGCACGGCCAGTTTCTGTCACAGGTGCGCGCGCTGTACGATATCGCGCTGGATGACGCACTGCCGCTGAACAGGCGCCGAGCGGCCGGCAGCGCCCTCCTGTACTTCATTCTGGAAGCGGATGTCATACCGGACAACGAATCCCCCATCGGCTATGTGGACGACGCAATCGCCGTCCAGACCGTCTGGGAATCGTTGTCCGCGGATGACCACCGGGGGGAACTGTGACAGGATCGCCAAACCCTTGCCGTGCTGCGATCACACCCCTGCGGACGGCTCACAGCGCGTAGAGCGCGGTGTATTTCGTGGTCAGATACTCCATCAGCGCGCTCGACGACAGTTCTTCACCCGTCGCGGCCCTGAGCACGTCCGCCGGGTCCAGCATGCTGCCATGGCGGTGCACGTGCGTCACAAACCATTCCTTCGGCTCCGCCAGCCGGCCGGACCGAACGGCCTCGCGCCACGCGGGCTGGTCGCGTTCAAGGGCGCGCGTGAACTGCGCCGCGTACATGTTGCCCAGAGCGTACGACGGGAAATAGCCGAAGTCGCCGCCGGACCAGTGCACGTCCTGAAGCACCCCCACAGTGTCATTTTCCGGTTCGATCCCGAGGTATTCCCGCATCTTCTCCCGCCACAGACCCGGCAACTCCCGCACCTGGATATCTCCTTGCAGCAGCCCTTTCTCAATCTCGTAGCGAATCATGATGTGCAGATTGTACGTGAGCTCGTCGGCCTCCACGCGGATGTGCGACGGTCCCACGACGTTGACCGCCCGATAGAACCGCTGCGCGTCGACATCGCCGAGTTCATCCGGGAAGATCTCCTGCAGCGGTGCAAAGTAGCGTTCCCAGAATTCGCTGCTCCGCCCCACGATATTCTCCCAGAAGCGCGACTGCGATTCGTGGATCCCCATCGAGATGCCCCTGTGCAAAAGCGTTCCGCGCAGGTCATCCGCGATATTCTGCTCGTACAGCGCGTGCCCGCCCTCGTGAATGGTGCCAAAAACGGCTGAATTGAGAAAATCGGACACGAAGCGCGTTGTGACGCGCACATCGCCGAACGCGATGGTGGTCTCGAACGGATGCGCCGTCTCATCCAGACGGCCCGCCTCCAGGTCATAGCCCATCTCGCGAAGGATGTACTCAGAGAACCGCCGTTGCTTGTGCGGATCGAAGCGCCTGTGCAGAAAGGCGCTGTCGATTGGCGCCGCCGCCTCGATCCGGCGTAGCAGTTCCGTCGTTCTGACGCGGAAATCGCCAAACAGCGGATCGAGAATGGCGACCGTCATGCCGGGCTCGTACGGATCCAGGAGTGCGTCGTACGGGTGCCGCTCATAGCCCCAGTAATCGGCAAATTCCCGCATCATATCGACGATCCGCGACAGGTAAGGAGCGAAGAGGGAGAAATCCGACTGCGCCCGCGCTTCTTCCCAGACCGCCTCCGCCTTCGACGTGAGCACCATGAATTCTTCGTGCCGCTCCACCGGAATCTTGACAGAACGGTCGAAATCCTTCTTGCGTTGCTCCAGCGCGCGTGCGGTTATGGGATCGAGGTCCGCCGACAAGGGCAGCAAATCTTCGAGAAACCCCTTCATTTCATCGGACACCGTGAGTCTGTGCGCTTCGCTCGCCAGCATCCCGAGCGCCTCGGAACGGGCGTCAACACCCTTTCGCGGTATGTACGTGCGTTTATCCCAGTGTAAAAGCGCCACGGCGCTGTTGTAGTGGTCGATCCGCTTCAGGTACGCGCGAAACGCGCCCACACGCTCCTCTGTGTCCATTTCGTCTTCTCCCCCGTTCACTTGTGGTATTTCGTCCCCGCCATGATGGTGAAGGCGCGGTACACCTGCTCCAGCAGGATGATGCGCATCATCTGGTGCGGGAATGTAAAATCGGAAAACGACAGGCGCAGGTGCGACCGCCGCAGAACATCCGGCGCCAGTCCGCGAGAGCCGCCGATAATAAATACGATTCTACTGTGCCCCATTCCTGCCACCGCTGCCATTTTGCTCGCGAACAACGCGGACGAAAAGCGGCTGCCGTCGATGTCGAGCGCGATGACGTAGTCCCGTTCCTGCAACCGTTCGGCAATCCTGGCGCCTTCGGCGGCGAGCGCGCGCGCGGCGGGCCCCGTGTCGGGCTCGTCGCGGACCTCTTCCACAGAAAGAGAAGCGTGAGGAAGAAGCCGTTTCCGGTATTCTTCCTCCGCTTCACGCCAAAACCTCTCTTTGAGCCGTCCCACCGCAATCACTGCCAATTTCACAGACTCCAGACTCCCGCGCTGAGGATCAGGGGAAGGTAAAGCTGCTGCCCCCGTTGTTGCCGTTGTTGCCGTTGCTGCCGCCACTCCCGCCAAACGGCACGACAAACTGTCCGCCGCTCTGCGGTTGCTGGCTGGTGGACGGCGCCGGGGGAGGAGGCAGGATGCCGAGTTTCACCTTCATGTTGAGCTTTTGCTGGCCGCGGTACACCGTGACCGTCACAACGTCGCCCGGCTTGAAGTTGGTCCAAAGCTCCGTCTGCAGCGCTGATACACCGCTGATCGCGTGTCCATTGACTGCAACGATCACGTCGCCGTGCTGCAGTCCGGCCGCCTTCGCCGCGGCGCTGGTCACGTGAACGATGTAGACGCCGTTGTTGACCGGCACATTCGGCTGGTACTGCTGCGGCACCTGAGACAGCGACTCGACCTCGACGCCAATGGCGGGATGCTCCGCGTGGCCCGTCGCGAGAATCTGGCCCGCGATCAGCTTGACTTCATTGATCGGGATCGAAAATCCCATCCCCTCGAAGCCTTTGGCGACGATCTTGGAACTGTTGATTCCGACGACCTGGCCGAGAATATTGCACAGCGGACCGCCGCTGTTGCCGGGGTTGATCGCCGCATCGGTCTGAAGGACCGTCTCGTCGCCAATCGGCAGGCCCGTCTGTTCGTCAATAACCGGCATAACGCGTTGGGTCGCACTGATCACGCCGACCGTAACCGTGTCAGCAAAGTCGAGTCCGGCCGGGTTGCCGATGGCAATCGCGGGCTCGCCCGCCTGCAGGGTGCTGCTGTTGCCAAACTGCGCGACGTCCTGCGGCTTGACGTAACGCGAGGGGATCTTCAGCACCGCGAGGTCGGTGTACGGGTCCGCCCCGACGACCTGCGCGTACATGTGAACCTTGTTGCCCAGCACCACTTCCACCTTTGTCGCACCCTGCACCACGTGATTGTTCGTGATGATGTAGCCCTTCGGACTGAAAATCACGCCGGAACCCACGCCATACTGCTGCAGACTCCGTCCGACGCCGTTGGCGTTTGGCTCATACTGCCAGTTGACGACGCCGACGACCGACGGCGTGACCCGCTTGACAGCCTGGACAATCGCATCGTTGACGGTGACATTCACGGTCTCGTTGACCGTCTTGGCTCCGGGCGCCGAGAAACTCGTAGGCTGCAGATTCGCCGCTGACACCGCCGGGGAAGGAAGCAGATTGTACTGCAGCATCAGTGGTATCGCGGCGAGCGTGGATCCCGCGCCAACGATCGCAGCCACTACCGCCACGGCCACCCAGCGCAACATGGAGGACGCGTCCCGGCCGCGCTTTCTCGTGCTGCGGAACTGCCCGTCGTCATAGTTGTTGCCCATGTGGTTTCTCCCCCTCCTAAAACAGTCATGCGCCGTCGGAATCCCGTCTGCCGACAGGTGAACGACGGCCTGTGCACCGCTGCGCCGCCCGCTCAGCCGCGCCCGCGGACTGTCGCCAGCCCGGTGGGCCGGCGGGGGTGCGTGAGCATCAACGAGACGCCCTCCACCGCAGCGCCGCCAGCCGTCGCGAACAGTCTGTTCACTGCGGCGAGCGCCGTTTCGGGGTGGTTGTTTTCCTGGCTCAGGTGCGCCAGGAAAACATCCGCGGTTGCGTCCGTCACGACGTCCAGCAGATACTCGGCCGCGCTGTCATTCGACAGGTGACCCTTATCGCCCAGTATCCGCCGTTTCAGATGCCACGGATACGGACCTCCGCGCAGCATTTCGACGTCGTGGTTGGCCTCGACAATATAAGTATGCGCCCCGCGGGTAAGATCCCTGATCTTCGCACTGACATATCCGAGATCGGTCGCCAGTACGAGTTTTCGCCCAAATGCGTGGAACACGAACCCGAGCGGCTCAAGCGCGTCGTGCGACAGCGCAAACGGTTCGACGACGATTTCACCCAACGCGAACGGCCTTCCCGCCGCAATAAACCGTGGTGTGGAAGGAATGTCCGCGAGGCGACCGCGTAGCTCGCGCCAAGTTCCCTCCGATGTATAGAGAGGCGGGCCAAAACGCCGCAAGACTGGCAAAATGCCTCTGACATGATCTTGGTGCTCATGGGTCACGAGCACTCCATCAAGCACTTCCGGAGACACTCCGATCGCGTGCATCGCGCTTTGCAGCTGCCTGATCCCCACGCCGGCATCCACCAACACTGCGGTGGAACCGGCCTCGATATAGACCGCGTTTCCGGTGCTTCCGCTCGCCAGCACGCAGCAACGCAGACTGTGCGACCCGCCAGCCAAAGAGTCGTCCGACGCGGGGATCCCCGGCGCCGCGTCCGGCATTCTCACTGTGCTCCCACTCCCACTTCACCCGTGAAGGCATTGACGTAGAACACGCCCGCGCGCGACGCGATACGCCACGTCGGAGCGAGATACCATGCGGTGTCGGCGACCACCCCTGAGTAGTAGCCGAGTCGCATGTCCACGATCGTATTATCCGCGTTTATCCGCGCCCTGTCCAGAAAGGATGCGAGGGACAGGAGCGCGTTGGCGGCGGCGTTGACCGACCGGGGCGGTTCGACAGCGCGTACGCTCTGCACCGTCTGGGTGAATCCGACGAGCCATCCCCCCTTGACCACGGCATCCAGCCGAGCGCCAAACAACGGGTACCCTTGATACTGCTGCACGAATGTTTCTTCATGGACGCCGTGTGCGCTCCAGGATGAAAGAATTCCGTATTCGGAGAAATTATACCCATGTTTGCTGAACCAGCGCTTAAGATCTGCAAGGAAATGCGTGCTGCGCACGGGAATGCGTCCAGGACCGCGCCGCGCCGTCGAAAAGGCGACGGAAAAGCTGCCGCGCCCGAGTTCAGTCACGGTTCCGGCCGCCGTGCGGACCTCCAAGTGGCCGTGCACACGGCGCGGAGCGCCTGGCCGCTGCCCGGGCAACACGGCGCCTGCGTACGTCTGCAGGCTCACGCGGGACGGTGTGGTCCGCAGCATGGCGAGCGGACCCGGCGAGACCGGAATGGGCGCGTTCACCCGCACGTGATCCATCAAGAGCGCGCTCTTGGCATTGGCCAACTGGTCCGACTCGGGCTCCGCGTAGACGGAGACGGCGGTGCGCAGAGCCCAGAGCTGGGAAGCCAGGAAGGCGTTCAACAACAGAAACACGATCAGCAGGATCGCCTTTACTCGCCGAAAGTCCAATTCGTCATCCCCGTCCCCTGAAACGGCTTCGCGTTCACGGCATCAAGGTACTGAACGGCTCCGCCCGTCATGACGAGACAGTACACCGGCAGCAGCCGCACGATCCCGCTCCCGAGCGCGCGCGAGCCATAGCACAGTGAGATGGACTGTACCCGGTTCAGGCGCGCAGTTCCCAGTTTGGCGACCAGCTGAGGCCCCGACAGGATGGTCACCTGCTGTGAACTGATGCTCATGTTCAGTTGCGCCAAGGCGCGCTGCTGACTGACAACCACGCCGTTTTCCGCCACGACGCGAATCTGGTTTAACGCGCCGAGCAACGGCCACCCGCCGATCAGCGCCCGAAATGTCAGTACAGTTCGCTCCGGATAGGCCGCGGGGTGATGCACGACGGCGATCTGGTCGCCGAGAAACCCACCGTGATCGTTGACGAAAGGAACCGCCGCCGACAGGGATTCGCGGGCGGAACTGTGCCAACCGCTCAGCGGCGCACTCGCCTGCGTATAGTGGACGACGAGACCGAAGGGGCCTTGGGACGTGTGTACGCCCACACTGCCGTCGGTGTACAACGTGCCTTCACGCGCACCTTGCTGCAGTGAGGCAACGGCCGTTGGATCGCTGAAAAACGAGTCGATGATATGCGACGGCGCGGTGGACGACAGCACCCACATCTCACTTTGCATGGTCAGCGCGTCATAAGGCAGATTGAACACGTGCCCGTTGGACGGTATCTGCACATAGGGAATCGCCTGGTTCGTGGGTGTGAACGCGGCAGCCAGCGCCGACGATGAACTCGTGACGGTCCCGCGAAAAACCAGCGGCCCGGACTGGTAGGATATCACGTAGACGCCTTTGCCCGCGGTCGGCGCGACGTACACCGGTCCATTCACCACGGTCCTCGACCTGCCGTCCGTCAGGCCGGGTACGATCCACGACAGCAAGGAGACCGGCAGTGGGTTCCCCCCAAAGTCCAACCGCAGCGATGCTCCGGCTGGCGGAAGCGCCGCGGCCGCGGACCGCCCGCGCAGCCACCTGCGATCCTGCAGGCGACCGTGATGCAGCGCCTGCAGGATCGGGCCTGCTCCTGAAGCGCCGCCGCTCAATCGGAACAGCTCGTTGTTTTGCGTCCAGATCCAGATGGCAATCGGACGGAACAGGCCCTCCACGGTCTTGTCGCTCACCTGTTGCGGGCCAGAGAAAAAGCCTGTCCGGCCAATGTTGACCGGCGCCGGCGTGCCTGTCCACAGGAGACCCGACAACACGACGCTCAGGGCGACCAGCACGGACAGGACGGCGGTGATCGTCCTGTCGTACGCGTCGCGCGGCCTCGGACCCGGCGGCCGGCTTGGCGCCTTGCGCATCATTCCACCCCCCCGTCCGCGACAGTTCGCGACGCCAGTGGCAGGAGGATGCGCGCGGTCGTCCCCACGCCCTCCGCGCTCTCAATGTAGATCTCGCCTTCGTGGCGCTGGATGATCTCCCTGGCAATGGCGAGCCCGAGCCCGGTGCCTCCGAGTTCACGCGAACGAGCCTTGTCCACGCGATAGAACCGATCAAAGATGTAGGGCAATTCGTTTGCCGAAATACCCTGTCCATCGTCAGCCAATCGAATCACCGCGACCTCGCGGTTGCGGTCGATCGACGCCTCGACCGTGATGTGTCCGTTGGCCGACGTGTGCTTCAGCGAGTTCGACACCACATTATCCAACACTTGGTCAATCTGGTCGCGATCAATCCAGACCTTCGCGTCGCCGTGCAGCACAGTTTCAAATCGAATGCCGGCGCGAAAGGCCATGAGCGAAAAACGCTCGGCAAGCCCGCGAAACAACTCGGAGACATCCACCGGCTCCTTGCGCGCCACCGCGTATCCGGCGTCCAGGCGCGACAGTTGCAGCAGATCGCGAATCAGCCGTGTCATGCGGTTGGTCTCCCTGTCCATCACCTGCAAAAAGCGCTTTGTCAGCGACGGATCGTGCATCGCTCCTTCAAGCAGCGCCTCGACGTAGCTCTTGATGGTCGTGATCGGGGTGCGCAATTCATGAGACACGTCCGCCACAAAACGCCGGCGCGCCCCTTCAAGCCGCGTCTCCTCCGTCACGTCGCGCATCACGTAGACCCGCCCGCTTTTCGCCCCGCGAGCCTGTCCCCGCTCACGCAGCGCGGTGACCGACACGGTGATGGTGTGCTCTGCCAGTTCCACCACGTCGATCTGGCCCTCCGAGAATTTCCCCGGCAATACGGTCGCCAACTTGGCGCCGAGCACCGAGCGCGTGCACTGCAGCAACTGCGCGGCGGCGGGGTTGATCAATAGGATGTCATCGGACCCGTTTGTCGCAATCACACCGTCGCTCATGGTGGACATGATCGCCTGCAACCGGCTCTTCTCCTGTTCTGTACTGGCGATCGCGTTGCGCAGGCGACCGGCGAGCATGTTGAACGTCGACGCCAGTTCACCGATCTCGTCGTTCGAGTAAATCTCAACCTTTTGGTCGAAGTCTCCTCCCGCCAAGGCGCGCGCGCGACGCGTCACGGCCGTGATCGGACCTGTAATGGTGCGCGCGATGATAACGGCGAGCACGGCGGTCAGGCCCAGCGCGAACAGTGTGCCTGTCGCAAACAGGATAATGATGCGCGAGATCGAGCGGTAGACCGCGTCCATGGGCGCGACAAACTCCACCGCGCCCACCACCTGGCCCTTGTACTTGACCGGCAACGCCAGATACAGTTGGCGACTCCCGGTCTGCGGATCGACTGCGATCTCCTGACTCTGGAGTCCAAGCAGCGCGCCCGTCACCTCGGGATCCACCCGTTTTTGCCCGACGAGGAACGGGTTGGCCGATGTTCCCACGACCGTCCCGTCCTTGTCCAGTATGTAGACACTGGAACCCGCCACTTCAGAAAACGGGCGCACAAACTGACGGATCGCCGTCCCCTGGTCAGCAAAACTGCCGAGCGGCGTACTGAACACATTGGCTAGAAATTGCGCTTCATGGGCGATCGTGTGTTCGTAATTGCGAAGGATGTACTGATTGAGCGACTGGATAAAATAGGCGCCGATCAATTCCATCGCAAACAGAATCAGCAACAGATACACCAGCATGATCTTGAAGCGCACGCCCTGAAACGCGTTGACCCCGCTCATCCGCAGCATTCCGATCACCCGCCATAAGTCTGCTCTCCCGGCGCTTGGCCAGACCGCCGCCCCACGGCGCCGGCGTCGCGGACGGGGTCGCGGCACATCGCTGTTCCCCATGGGGAACTGTGAAAAAGTCCGGAGCGAAATCCACAACGGACATCTATAGCGTTCGAGGATTGAGTCAAACCCAATAGATGGACAGGCCTGCGACGGACCGATCGAATTTCACAGTTCGCCCAGGCCCGTCAGTTGCGGCGAAAGAAGTATCCGACTCCACGCCGCGTGAGAATGTAGACGGGATTGCTCGGATCTTCTTCGACCTTTTCCCGAAGACGACGTACCGTCACGTCAACCGTCCGCTCATCGCCAAAGTAGTCGTAGCCCCAGACATCCTGCAGCAACTGTTCGCGCGAATAGACGACCCCCGGGTGGCGCGCCATGTAGACCAGCAGTTCAAATTCGCGGCGCGTCAAGGGAATCTCAGCGCCGGCGCGCGTGACATGCACCATTTGCAGGTCGATCATGAGTTCGTCCGACTGTATGCACTCACGCTTTCCGGACGGGTCCCCGTCTTCTGCGCCGAACGTCTGTCGCCGCAGGTTCGCCTTGATGCGCGCAAGCAATTCCCGCGCACTGAACGGTTTCGTGACATAGTCGTCCGCGCCAAGTTCCAGGCCCAGCACTTTGTCCAATTCCGCGTCGCGCGCCGTGAGCATGATGATGGGCACCGTCGAAAACTGGCGAATTTCCTTACAGACTTCATAGCCGTCCTTCTTTGGCAACATGAGATCCAGCAGGATGAGGTCGACTACGTGGGTTTCTGCCTGCCGCACACCTTCTTCTCCATCGAAAGCCAACACAACTTCGTAACCAGCCTTCTCCAATTGAAAGCGCAGGATCTCTGCAATCGGTTCCTCATCTTCAACGACAAGAATCTGCGGCATCGGCGACCCTCCCGCGCACATAGAAATAATGCGGCGACCGCGCCCACCTGGCGCAACCACCGCATTCTGGCGGAGCTGACGGGATTCGAACCCGCGATCTCCTGCGTGACAGGCAGGCATGTTGGGCCACTACACCACAGCTCCAGAGACATCTTCAACTTCTGCATTGTAGCCCGTCCGTCCGCGACATGCAAGCGAGCCGGCGCAACATCAGACAGTTCATGGGAATCGCCGCGGTCCGCCAGGCACGGCCGGCCGTTAACGTCATCCCGCCGAACCAGACGCGGCTGGAGCCAGGTCCCGTTGACAAACCTGTCCCCTCTGCACCGCGAGAATGCACTCATCGAGATCACGACTGATCTGCACGACTTCCGGATGGGTGAACGCGCCGTACAACTGCGCCGCGTGCACCAGGCTCCTGCGGAGAAACTCGATTTTCCTCGTACCAGTAGACGTCTGCACACCGATCCCCCTGAGACCATGCCATTTCCGCCTTGCAGTATACGACAACCCGGTGCGCGATTTCTGTCGAACGCTGTCTGACATGAAAACTTTACGAAGTAGATCGTCGAATGCCTGGTTTTTCCCATTCCCACCGCTGCTGTCGTCGGACAAGAAACTGTCACAAACACACCGGTTAGACCGCCATGTGCGGCGCATCCGAACGAGAGCGGATCATGAAAAGGCGACTCAATCGGGCGCCGCAGATGGCGTGGTACAGATGAGCAAGTATTTTCAGGGTAGTGTACAATCGGAGCAGGCAAGGTGCGGTGCGACCGCTATCCTGCAATACCTGAAGGGAGGACAAGTATCCCATGCCCGATCTTCATGCTGGCAGTGCGGCGGACGTCAAAAGTCCCCGGCGTCAACTCATCACGACCCTCGTATTGCTTGTCTCCCTGGCGATTCTCCTCACGGTCGCTCAGGATTCCGCCTTTCTCGCAGCCGTTCCCGCCAAACACCACCAGATCGTCGATTGGGTGCTGTGTCTTGTCTGGTTCGTCCTCGGAATCTGGTTGGTGCGCCACTTGCGCCACGCGGTCCTGAGCATGGCAACGAAGCGCATGCGGTCGGACTTGCGGGTGCCCCTCCTGATCGCTCGCGTGTTCGCAGCGATTGGCTATGCGTTCGTCACGCTGGTCGCGCTCAACATGCTGCACATCCAGATCAGCGCCATCCTGGTCGGCGGCGCCCTCACGGGCGTGATTGTCGGCATTGGAGCCCAGTCGACGCTGTCGAACCTGTTCGCCGGCGTCATCCTGTTCACCCTGCGGCCGTTTACGGTGGGACAGAGCGTGAATATTCGCACGTGGATGTTCAGCGGAATCGAGTACCAGGGTGTTGTGCAGGATGTCAATTGGTATTATACGGAGTTGTTGGACGGCGGACAAAAGCGCATCCTGCCCAACTCATCGATCATCATAGCCGCCATCACGGTAAGCGCCAGGCCTGGACAGCAATGGTTCGACGTCTCGCTCCCGTACACCGTGTCCATGAAGACATTTGGCGACAGCCTGTCCTCGTCGACAAATGGACAGGCGTCGGCCGCCATTCTGGACTTCGGGGAGACTTCATACACCGTACAAGTACATGTCCCACACGACATCGACAGGGACGCTGTAAGGGACGCCATCGCCCGGGCGCGCGGGATGGGTCAAGGTTCGGGATAAAGCGAAGGCCGGTCATGGACCGGCTCTTTTTTTAATATCCCTCATAGGCGCTCGTACCCAGGCCCGGAATCTCCCATGGATTCCCGTACCGGTTCTGGATATATCGTATCGCCGCCGCTTCATTGTCAACCGGGCTCCATATGTTCGTTCTCCCTGGCAGCGCGTGTGCCTGAAACGTCGACGGCAGCATCTGCATGAGTCCCTCCGCGTATCCGCCTATCGTTCCCTCCTGCGCCATCGCCCCCGGATTGTTGCGACTCTCCTGCCAGGCGAGCCAAAGCAGCGGATGCAGCCACGTAACGGGCGCCCCCGTCAGGCGGATGGCCCGAAGCATCGTGCAGCGCACCGAATGGCACGTGTGCCGGACCAGGGCTGAAGTACGCCGGGGCGACGAGCGGTGCGCCCGCCGCCTCACTCCATGGATTATGCGTTGCGCCGCAGCAACGGAAGGTCGGTGCGCCGCGTGCGGCAACATCTGTGGATAAGTGAAGAATAGCGCCATGCTCAGCGCGATTGATAACGAAGTCATCGCATTTGCTCCCCTCTGTTCGAATGCATGGGTACTCTACGGAACTGTGAGTACTGCCTCCCCATATACCGGTCGTCACAGTTCCCCAAGGAAAAGCCCTTCGGGTGCAAACCACTCTATCAGTCTTCGCAAGCGCGGCGCGAAACTTGTCCTTCCTCGCAGCGCGCGCGCCCTGGGCTGTCCCGCATCTGCCCTCGGCGCGCCAAAAGCCGACCGAAAGCGCAGTGTCCCGCCGGCCGTCTCATCGAGATCTTCCGGCAGGATACTGCAAACAGCGCATTGCGGTCCGATTCTCACGATGTTACAATAAACGCGCGCGAAACGCGAATGTACGGCAATCCAGTCCCCATGTTCCTACCCGAAAATCCATATGGCGGGGGTCCGCCCATGGCTCACAGCACCATCGTTACACTACCTTCTCCGCCAGCCGTCCTTACGCCATACAGCAAATGCCAAACGTTGTCGGAGGGTGTGGCGCCATGGATGGCTACTCGGTTGGCCATGTTGTGCTGAGGAGAGTACCGCAAGCCTGGGATGTCGCATGTGAGGCTCGCGCAGGTCACCTTGGCGCACGATAGACCCTCATGGCGCCGCGGCGGCACCCGCAGCAGGATGAAAAGTGAGCTTGGGGGAGGGGGGCCAAGTGCTGGGCTGTCGCGAGTTGTGCGGCGCGGCCGCACGCCAGCGAATCATGAAAATGCGACTCAATCGGGCGCCGCAGATGGCGCGGTACAGGTGAGCTCGCATTTTCCGGGTAGGCACTGAATGTGGTGCAATCCCTCCCATGTCCTTCCATTTCGTTGAGTGTTAGCACCGGTTTTTGGTGCTGTGCGCGGAATAAGACCAAGAAGTAGTTCTAAAATGGGGATTATTACGCGACTTACGCACAGTTCTTGTGCTTATGCTACCTGACCCCACCGTCCGTCCCGCCAGCAGGTCGTGCAGGGGTGAATCACATCCCCCACACCTGTTGATCGCAGTGAAATCCGTTGCATTGTGTAGTGGAATGTGCCAGACGCTAACGCCGGGTCTATCTTGATCTTCCCCGTGAAGATGTGCACCCATGCCAGACAAGCTGGGCCTCGCCCTGCGACAGCCCGACTCGATCGACGCCCTGCTGGAGCGCCAGGCACAGCGCTTCGACTCTGTGAAAATGCGGCTCGACTCTATCGAAACCCGGCTCCGCAGCCAAGGTGACTTGCTTACCCGGCTGATTGCCAGCGTCGGGGTCGCGAACGAAAAGTCAGCGAGGTTCAAGCCGACCTGGCATTGATCAAGGAGGGGCAGGCGCGGCAGGACAGAATCCTGAAGTCCCTCGCCCTTCGTTCATTGGAACAGGAAACTGAACTGCGCGAGATCAAGCGGGTAAGGTAGAGTCCGCCTGATGGAAGAATATACCCCTGGACTGCATCAAGGCGACGGATCGCGGTATCGCAGCGCCCTGGCCATCGCGCCGACACCCAGCGCGGCATTCAGCAGAGCCAGGTACACAAACGAATCCAGATAGCTGGGCGAACCCGCCGCCTGATGCGCGCCGTACATCCATTGCGCTCCGGGGGACCACAGGATGTGGGGAAAGCCATACCCGCTAAACAGGACCACCGCGGAAGCGGCAACATAGCCCACATAGGGATTGCGGAAGAACACGCCCAGCAGGAACGAGAGCCAACTCATGGCGTTTATCCCTAAAACCCAGAGGGCGGCCATGGGAACCATGTGGGTCCAGTCGCCCGTCCCCAGGCTCCGCCGCACCAGCAGGGACACCAGCGCGCAAACCACGAGATTGAACAGGACAAGCGCCGTGCTGCTTGAAAGCGCAAACCGCCACAGCACCCGCCAGGAACGCTGCGTGCTCCAGCCCTTGAGGCGCCAGTGCACGGACCATATACTCCACGTATGCCACAGCCAATCGATTGCGATCCAATTGAACACAGCGTTCACGACAATCCATATGAAGGAGAATACATAGACCCCGTAATCAGGCGTACCGAGAGCCGCGATCCAAAAGGGCGCGTCCTGCGACGACCCCACTGCGGCAGTGTCCATGAGAACCAGCACGCCAACGCCGAACACCCAGTACCGCCTTTGCAGCGCGGACTTCCAGAGCGCCAAGAACATTGCTGCGCCGTCCTCTCCGATTGAAACATCTTGTTCGGTTGACCCGGAGATCCCCTACTGGATGTCCTTGCGGCGGAGCACCAGCCATCCGACCAGGGATTCCAGGATGAGCAGCATGGCGAGGTAGCCAGCGGAGTGGATCGGTTGCTCACCGTAAATGCCGTTGTCGATCAGGGACAGTCGCAGAAACGGCGACAGCAGAAAAAAGAACCGCCCCGTGGCGCCGCTGAAGAGCGCATTGCTGGTGAGCGAGACGATCTGCACGGCGATCACGAGCACATAAGCAAGGAATGCATGGGACAGGATGACTTGCCAGACGTCGATCAGAACCAAAATGACCGCGATTCCGACCGTCAGAAGAAGAAACACCAGCGCAAGAGCGCCGTAGGGGATGGCGGGCGATCCATGCACCGCGGCGACGACAGAATGCGGGACCACTCGTTTGATCAGCAGGTTCATTATGTAGACGACGAGGATCAAGAGCAGCGCGAACGCTCCGGACACCGTAAAGGTCGCCAGCACTCTGCTCAGCCAGTACCGCCCCCTGCTCCCGGACCGCAGGAACATGTGGATCGACCCATTCCCGTACAACGTACGAAAGCCCATCACTTCGATCAAGATCAGCACAAACGTGAAACTGCGCACCCGGCCGAGCACCAGAACAGTCGCGGTCATCGGACCGCTGTCGGTTGCGGAATGCTGCGAGAGGGACGCCGCCAAGAGATAGCCCAGGATGGCAATGCACCCGAAGAACAACGGCAAGCGCCTGAATCTCGCAGTCAAGTTCCAGAAGAACAGTTCAAGAAACATGCTTCAAACCCCCGGTATAGCGCGGGCCCGTTGCCGGATTCACAGTGAGCCCGTCTGGTTTTCGGAGGCCGCTTGAAGCGTTCCGTCCGCCATCGTGAAGATGCGGTCACACACGATGCGCATCTCCTGCAAGTAGTGCCCGACCACCACGACACACGCGCCTGACGCCTTCAACTCCGCGATCCAGGACCGCAGGGACACGATACCCTCCGGATCAAGACCGTTGGTCGGCTCATCCATGAACACGATCCTCGGGCTCTCCATTACGGCGATGGCGATGCCCAGACGTTTTTTCATTCCCTGCGAGTATTTTGACACGCGCCTCTTCTCGCCGGGATCCAATCCAATCTTTATCAATAGCCGTTCGCAGTCAGCCCGCGACATCTCATTCCTTATTTTCGATATCGTGATCAGGTTCTGCAGTCCCGTGAGGTCGGCAATCAATGCCGGCGGGTCGAACACCACGCCGATCCCCTGGGGAATCCGGCCACCGGTGGACACCTGCGTCCCGAGCACCGTGAGGCGCCCGCCGTTGCACCGTGCCAACCCACACGCGGCGCGCAGCAGGGTGGTCTTCCCCGACCCGTTCTGCCCGATGATCCCCACAACCTCAGGTTGCTCGATGGTCAGATTCACGCCATTCAAGATCCGCTTCCGCCTGATGGAGAGCCTGACATCCTGAAGCTCCAGCATGGTCATCGCGCCACATCTCCTGTCTATCCGTTCATCTCTTTTGGACTAAGTCTCAGCCGCCGATACCGCCCTGACGCCGTCAGGAACACGATCACGAACAAGAGGACCAAGGGCGCGGCCCAGTAGAGCAGGATCGACGTCAAGGAGGCTGTGGTGTAAAAAAACGATCCGCCCATGGATGTCGGTATCCACTCAAACAGATGCATGAATTGCAGCCCCACATTGAACGCAAAGTAGACGATGAAAGGCGTGGCCAGCACCAGGTAGCGGTTGCGCAGCCACAGGGACGCGACGACCGCAACACTCGACACCGCCGCCAGCACGAGACCGTTGATCAAGATCTCCAACGCCGTATAGACATACGGGAGATGCCAGAACAGCCACGGCAGCACCAACGGCTGGTAGGATGACCGGACAATGCCCGAAAAAGCCGTTTCTCCGCGCGTGAGTTGAGGCAGGCCTTTCACCATGACGAACTTGAGCACAGGCGGCCACTGAAGTCCTCCGCGCCACAAGATCGCCAGCCCCAGGTCGATGAGGAGGAAGAGCACGGTGCCGCAGAATACGGCGATGGCGTTCGTCGCGAATTTGTCGATAAAGTACCGTCTCACACCCGTGCGCAGCATCATGGGCATGGCAAATCCGGTGGCCAGATCGGCCCACAGCAGGTCGCCGGACGCCAGCACGGCGATGAGCGGGATGACGCCCCCCCAAGACGAGTTGAAGTCGGCGCCGAAAATCTGCAAAAAGACGTAGACCCCGTTGTATTGATGCGGGGCTGCCCCCATGTCTATGTTCGTATACCACTGCTGCACGAATCCGCCCAAGCCCAAGCATATCCCGGCAATGATAAACGCGTAAAACCACCTCCGGTGCACGATCCGGTACAACTCAGCCCGCAACATCTTTATCTCCGCCTTCCGGTTGGAACTTGAACTGCAATCGTCCCCATTCGCTCATGAGGAGGCGTGCACGCCGTCAGAATGAGCGACGTCTTGCCCACGCGGCGTGGGAGGGTTCCACACAACCTGACACTCTTGTTGTGCCCAGATATACCTGACACGCTTTATGATGGGTATACTCGATGGCGTCCGGCGATTGTCTTCCACCTTCTTCGTAAATATTAAAATTCTCCGACGACCAGGTACACTGGTCAACCCAGACATGTTCAATGATGGCATGATCTGCTCCACGTATGCAACCCGACACTGAAGCATTCGATACTCGACATCCGTCAGTCTGATCACCCTCCGGCAGCGAACAGTGCTCTGCGCTTGCCGATCCAGAACACATGTGTCCCATAGGCATGCAAACCGCTGCAGAATTTACTTTTCAGATTCGTATGGTATCTTACAAACTGTAAGACGACTAACACATGTGCACGTTTATAGTGATAGATGGATTTTCCAATCCCATCAGGAGGGATCCTAATGAAACTGCAGCATCATCTCATGGCGACGCTTGTCGTCTTGAGTTCGACGACCGTGGCCTCAACACCGGCTTGGGCGGCATCCCCTCCGGCAAGTCAAACGGTCTGGGTCGCCCAGGACGTGACACGGTCGGCAGGTTATACGTTGGACTACGTCACTCTTTCGAATACTGGCCGGATCATTTCGCAAAAGAGGGTTGTCCCTCCCCTTGGGAGCCTCGTTGCCTTCCGCCAAATTCCGTTGTCACAGGCCATAGCCAAGGGCCTGGCTTACGCGATCCCTTCCGCTTCAACTCCTTTAGCGCAGCAACTGGATCAATTGCACGCCGGGCTGTTTCATCAACTCAATCCAGGCATGAACTCTATTTCCACCACCCCGGCCCCGCTGGCCCATACGGCGGCGCAGGCGAATTCCACCGAGTACATCCAAGGTCAATTTGCCGCCTATAACGCGGAAATTGACTGGAGAGTCTACTATTCAAACGGTGTCTACAACTCGGTTCAGGTATCCGGGTACCGCGTGTGGCAAGCGAACGGATCCGGGTCTGCCTGGCAGGACGACATGAACTGGGATGGGTACGGCTACACCTGGAGCCCTGCTCCTCTGATCCCCGTGTCGAGCGCCGGATCGCAGTTTATTGCGTGGAACGGGCTGTGGAACGGCGAATCCGGATACACATTCACAACGGACGTCACGGGAAGCGATTTCTGGGGGACCACCTACTCCGGATATACGACGATCAGCTGACAGGAGACACATGCGGGACATGGTCCGCGACCGCGGTGGACCATGTCCCCTGTACTTGCGACGCTATCCAAGATAGGCCTTCGCGAAGGTCAGCATCTGAGCCTCACTCACCCCTCCGTATCCGTCGAGACAAATCTCCTTGATACGATGGCCAGGCGCCTTTTGGAAGGCGACGATGTTCTCATACTCTCCGTGAAACGGCGTCTTTCCTGGAAGACTGGACCATCTGCCGGACACCCAGTAGACCAGTAAGTCAGGGTATTGCGCCATTTTGACCCAATTTGCGCCCACCTGGAACGATGGTTGAATCTCTGTCGTTCGGGCCCCTGGTCGCTCTTGTCGATAGGCAGCACTCATCATCGCCTGCGCCTGCTGCGTAATGGATACGCGTTGTCCCCTTGCGTTCCGATAGACCGTCACGTACAGAAGCGGCGTTCGTCCCATATGATCCAACGTCATCTTGTGATCCGGGTGCAGCAGATAGCCCTTCTGCAAGAATGTGATCCCCTCATCCAGGACCTGGGTCCATCCGGCCACCCGGACGGCCTTTTGCAGCGGAATCCCCGTCATGCGGCGCGATTCTGTGAACGTGTACGTCTTGACGCCAGGTTGCCCAAGCTCGTACTTCACGTATTCCGGATCGGCCCAGAAGGATACCGTTCCCTCCTTTTGTGCGGTCTTCACCATGTGCGTGCCCATCCACTTCTCATAAAGGTGATACCCGGTAAATCCCGCCAGGGGCAGCAGAATGGCGCCGAGAATGATAATGGACAGGCGCTTTTGCCGCCACGCACCGCCCCGCTGTCTGCCGCGCTGAACTGTTTCGCCGTTCGCAGCGATTTTTGCGAGGATTTCCAGTTTCGCATCCGGGCGCCTCCGAAGCGCGGTCTCCTCAATGGTTCTGTGATAGAGTCTTGCCCGCTCCAGCTGGACATCCAGGTTCATCGCTGTCATCCTCCTTCAGCAGCTTCATCAAGCGCTGGCGCCCGCGGTGCAGGCGCGTCTTGACCGCTTGAGCGGAGATGCGCAAAATGTCGGCGATCTCGCCATGGCTCATATCGTGAAAGTAGAACAGCACGACCGGGGTCCGGTACTTGACCGGCAGCGACAGGACAGCATCGTGGACAGCCTTTTCCCTGTCTCGCGCAAAGAAAACATCCTCGCTGCTGTCGGAGGTCTGTTCGGGAAGATGCTCCCGGCTGTATTCCCTGCCAGCTTGTCTGCGAAAGGACAGACATTCATTGATCACAATTTTCACCAGCCACGGGAACGGGCTGTCCCCGTACCGCAAGCTTCCCATTGAGGCGAACGCCTTCACGTAGGCCGTCTGCACGCGATCCTCGGCGGCGCCGCGATCCCGAACGTAGGTGTAGGCGATGGCAAACAGACGGCCATAGTAAAGATCAACCCACTGCCCCAATCGTTCCTTGGGGTCCAATCATGATCACCTCGATCGGCATCGCTTTACCAAGAAAACGACGAAGTCGGGAAAAGGTTTCAAAGGACCTTGTCAAGTCCGGCGCCAGAGTCGACCTGCCACGCCCGCGCCCGCGGATGAAACCTGGCACGATGTCAAGGGCCTTGCATACGGAGGCAGCAAAAATTCCGCTGCAGACTTCCACAGATAATGACCTCCGCGGGACGAAGTCGGTACATGCTGCGGGCCATTTCCAAATGACGCCGCCGCACGCGGCGCAGATGGCCGGCTCTTTTCCGGCTGGACCGCCATGGCGCGGGCGCGCCGCCTTAATATTTGAGTTACCATAGCGCAACACCTTCTTGATTCCTCCCGTATCAACCATTCACCCCACGTTAATCCCCTCAACACCGACACGCAATCTCTCATCGCGATAATAGACCTTGACGGACAGCACATCATACGGAGGGGGGAAATAGCTTCATGAAAAGCGTGAAACGCGCAGCGACAGCTCTGATTACCAGTTCCGCATTGACCCTCGGAGGGATTTTCGCTGTGGCGTCACCGTCTTTTGCCACTCAGAAAGCGCCTGTCGTCGTAACGTTTTGGGAATCGCACAGCGCGTCCAACCAACAGGGTCAGGCCCTGGCGCATATTGTGAGAGTCTTCGAACACCAAAACCCGAACATTCGGATTGCGGTGCACGTCACCACGGCTTCGGCCAAGGCCCTGGCGGCCGTGCAGGCCGGCGATCCTCCGGTCATGGCCATGATCGGCCATGAACCGCAGTACGGCTATGAGCAAGCGGGCGCACTCGTCAACCTGAAACCGCTGATCCATGGAAAGAATGGATTTCCAGCCGCGCAATTGAAAGGCATCTGGCCCGGCGTCTGGCAGGCTGAATTCACGCCACAAGGGCAACAGTACCTCTTTCCGGTCGACATCAAGGTGGCTGAGTTCTTCTACAACGCAAACCTGTGGAAGAAGGCTGGCCTGAAGAAAACACCCACCACCTGGGCGCAACTACTCCAGGACGCTCAGATCATTCAGAGAAAAACCGGCGCGATGGGGTTGGGCGCGCGACTGGATCACAACGACTGGTTGCCGCTCTTTTACAGCAACGGCGGACATTTCTTCGTTCCGGGTCACCCGACCAAGCTTGACCTGAATTCCCCGGCGATGGCCACAACCATCCGTCAACTCGCGGCGCGCGACAATGCCTACGGAGTTCACATCCTCTCCTACAACACAAGCTTTGAGGATTTCGCCGCCGGGAAACTTGGCATCCTCGAAAATACGGCCGACGGATACGAGATGGTCCGGGAAGGGGTCGCGGGCAAATTTCCGGTCGGCGTGTTCCCGGTGCCGCCTGGCACGACCGGCAAAAGCTTCACCCTGTACCAAGGACTCTCCTTCGTCATTTTCCGGCACGCGTCGGCGGCGCAGCAGCAGGCGGCCTGGAATTTCATCAAGTTCTTTGACTCTCCGGCGGGCCAGGGAATCTGGTCGGTTCAGGGCGGCGAACCTCCGATCAGCCGCGCCGATGTATCCACCGTGGCCAAGGCCGCCGGCCCGGCCTTTGCGAAGAATCCAGGTCCGTACAACGGTACGACCGTGGCCATTCACGAGCTGGAAAATGGCCATGTGATCCACAAAATCCTCGGACCCAACCAGAGCGCGGTGGACGGCGTGATCCAGACACAGATCCAGGAGGTTATCCAGCATAAGGAGACCCTGTCGCAGGCGCTGACAAACATGGAGACCCAGGGTACCAGCTTCCTGAAAGGGCTCGCTATCTGACTCCTGAGTCCCGCTGTCTGAGGCGCGCCCTGAGCGGCGCTCGATTCGAAGCTCCCGGCGCGACGCGGTCGCTGCATCGCGCCGGTAACGAATGGGGGTCATTGTGTTGGCGATCGAAGAGACGACCCGGATGACCATCCGGTCTTCCGGACGCATCCGCTGGAGGCGCCTGGGCGGCTCCATGGCCCTGGGGTATGGACTGGTCCTGCCGGCCCTCGTTCTCCTTTCGACGTTCACGTACTTTCCCGCCGTCCTGGTCGCCCTCATCAGTCTGTATCACTGGAATCTAGCAGGATTCGGCGCCTCCCAGTGGGTGGGTCTGTTGCACTACGAACAACTGCTCAATCCCATCTCGGGCTTTCTCCAGTCGCTCACGGTCACCGCCTACTACAGTGGGGTCATGGTTCCCGCCACGATCGGCTTTGGGCTGTTGCTCGCGTGGTTGCTGCAGGGTTCACCCCGGCGAAAAACGCCGGGCCTCGCGTTTTTTCGCGCCGCCGTCTTTCTGCCGTATGTGACGCCAACCATTGCAACATCCATTGTTTGGGTGTTCATTTTTAATCCCCAGTTCGGTCTGGCCAATGCGATGCTCACCGCCCTGCACCTGCCCGCGCTCCAGTGGCTCACCAGCACCACATGGGCGATGCCCGCCGTCATGATCAACAACCTGTGGCACAACCTCGGCTTCTCAGTTGTGCTGTTTCTGGCGGGGCTGGCGAACGTGCCTCCGGAGACGATGGAGGCGGCGCAACTGGACGGCGCCAACAGCGCCCAGACATTTTGGCATGTCGTCTTGCCGCTTCTGTCGCCGGTCCTGCTGTTTGTCGTCATTGTCACGACGATCCAGTCCATGCAGACTTTTGGACCGATCTACGCGATGACCGGAGGGCAGTTTGGCGGCGGCGGGGGTCCGCTCGGCAGCACGACAACGACAGCCGTGTACCTGTACAAGTCCGCCTTTATCGATTTTCACTACAGCTACGGTGCAGCGGTGTCCGTCGTGCTGTTCCTCATCATCTTCATCCTGACGATGATCCAGCATCGACTCGGGGAACGATTCACGTTTTATCAATGACGGTGCAAAGGAGAGTAGGCATGGCGCTCACGATGAGATGGGTCCACAGAGTGTTGCATTATCTGCTCATGACCGCCGTGGCAGTGGTCTTCCTGTTCCCTTTTTACTGGGCTTTGGTGCTGGGCGTGGACAAACGGTCGCAAATCTTCACGCTGCCGCCGAATTTGTGGCCTTCGTTTGACTTTCGCCCGTTCTTGCGCGCCCTCGCGGCCCAGCCGTGGGCGTTGTATTTTCTTCACTCCGTCATCATCACCGGCGTAACGATCGCGCTCGTGACGATCACCGGCGCTTTGGCCGGCTATTCGCTGGCTTTTGTGCGCTTTCCCGGCCGCGAGGCGCTCTTTGCCCTGTTACTTTCCGCGCTCATGGTTCCCTTTGAAGCAATTCTGGTGCCCGACTACGTGATCGCCTACCATTTGCAGCTGGTCGACAGCCTCGCGGGACAGATCTTTCCATTTAGCGCCAGTGTCTTCTCCATCTTTCTGTTCCGGCAGTTTTTCAAGAGTCTCCCTGTAAGCCTGTGGGACGCCTGCCGGCTGGATGGGGGCACCTGGTGGACGTTTCTCTGGCGCGTTGCGATGCCGCTTGCCAAACCGGCTGTGGCCACTGTGGTACTGCTGACGTTCACTGCGCAGTGGAGTTCGTTTCAGTGGCCGCTGATCCTGACCCAAGGCCAACGTGCGCGGCCGATAGAGGTAGCCCTGTCGTATTTCCAGGGCTTCGACGGCACGCACTGGCGGGAGGTGTCGTCCGCCGCGCTGATGACGCTGGTGCCGATCATCATCGTCTTTATGATCACGCAGAAGTACCTGATCGCTTCGGTGTCCGGGCGCAGCGCGGAGTATTGAGGAATCGCGCCATGATTGCCTTTCTATCCCGATCCCACACGATGGGCGATGACGGATTCGAACCGCCGACATCCTGCTTGTAAGGCAGGCGCTCTCCCGCTGAGCTAATCGCCCGAAAACCATGAAAACCTGACCCCAAGGGGATACGAACCCCTGTTCCCGCCGTGAAAGGCGGCCGCCGGGGGCGGAACGAAGACAGCGTGTGACCCACGCCGCGAACGCTATGTTACAGGACAGCGCGTTCGTCTGTCAAGAAATTGGCGTCACGCGGCTGCACGCCCGCCACGTCCACAGCGCGCGACGCCCGCCCCGGCCGCCCATTTCCTGGGTGTGCTGGGCCCACCTCAGCTAAACTGCCACACGCTGTGGCTGAGACTTCCATATGCATAGCTCCTGTGTAACAAAGCCGCCCGCCGGGAGTCGTCGGCGCCGCCCATCGCGTAGAAAAGCGGTGCGAAGTGCTCGCTTCCGTGGCGCGGAACGGCCAACGCGGCGTGTGGCGCCTGCTCATAGGCAAACAGCGCATCAAGGTCCCATCGCGCCGCCCGATCGCCCAACCACCCGTCAAACTCCAGGGCCCACTCGTTCACTTCCTGCGCGTCCCACTCGATCATGCCGAGATTATGCACCGTTCCCCCGCTGCCAATCAGCAGTACCCCTTCCTCCCGCAGCACCCCCAGCGCCTTCCCGATCCGGTACTGTTCCTCCGGCGCCAGACGCGGATTCACCGACATCGAGACAACCGGGATGTCCGCTGCCGGATAGAGCAGCCGCAGGACGACCCACGCCCCGTGGTCCAGTCCCCGTCGCGTGTCCCGACTGGTGGCGATGCCGCCCTGTCCAAGCAGGTCCGCTATCTTTTCCGCCAGTTGCGGATCGCCCGGCGCCGGATAGCGGATCTCGCGCAACGCGTCCGGAAAGCCCCCGAAATCGTGGATCGTCTCGTAACGCGCGACTCCACTGACCTGCTGTGTCGCGGCGAGCCAGTGCGCCGAAAACAGGACAATCGCCCTCGGACGCGGCAGATGCTCCCCCAGACTGTGGAGAAACTGCGTGTAAACGTTGTCCTCCAACGCCAAAGTCGGACTTCCATGTGCAATAAACAATGTCGGCAACATCGCCCCAACCCCCTCCTGTCATGCCCCTGAATCGGCGCCTCTGCCCTGATGTGGATGACCCGTGCGTCACCGCGTCAGCGCCCTGCGCCGCGCCATGTCCTCCGCCAGCCACCGCATGGACGCCTGCGCATTCTCCTCCGGGACATAGTGCCCTTCGCCATGCGGCCAAAAGACAACCCGTGCACCGGCGCCGCGAAGGAAGTCCGCCGCGTCCCGCCCCCACGCGAAAGGCAAGACGGCGTCAGCCCGCCCGTGTGAAATGAACGCGGAGAGCCCCGTTCCATCGCCCAGGAGTGTCCCATGATCCTGCACCTGCTCCTGTTTGACGAAATCCGGGAGGTAGCCGGCCAGCGCGACGATTCCCCTGACGCCGGCGGCCCCGCTCACGCCAAGCGTCAAGGCCAGTATGGCCCCCTGGCTGAATCCCAACACGTACGAGAGCTCCGGATCCAGCGGATACTCCTCGCGCGCCGCGTCAATAAACTCCGTGAGTTCCCGCACGCTCTTCTCAAATGCCTCGCGGTCCGGCTTGCCATAACCCTCAATCGTGAAGTAGGCGAATCCCGGGCCGTGAGGCAGCGGTCCCCGAATGGCAAACACGAAGCATTCCCGATCAATTCCCTCCGCCAAGGGCAGCATGTCCCGCTCGTCGCTGCCGATTCCGTGCAGTATGAATACCGCGGGATACGTCCTGCCCGCCTCCTCCCGGAGCGGGCGGCGGATCTCGCAGTGCATGGGAGTACCCAACAAATCACCCTCTTCGCATGTCATGACTCCTTGAACCGCAGGTATACTTATATGCATACAATCCGCATATAAGTATACCTCACGGCATGTCGATCACGCCAGTACCCGAAACCCAGCGCGCCAGTGATAGTCGTGCTTCTGCACCAACTGAATGAGCAGCACCGACATGTTTTCCAATGTGCGCGCCACCGACAGCGCGCCCGCATCCAGCCCCGCGAAAGGAAGCGTCCGGATGATCCCAAGCAAGTACTGCTTCGCCTCCTCATCGTCGCCGACCACGAAGACCGTGCTCTGCGCACCCTCGAAGACCGGCAGTGCGAACACCGCGGCGAGCGTGTTCTTGAACGCTCCCACCACCCTTGAGGCAGGCAGCATTTCCGCAACCAATTCGGCCGCCGATGTCGTGGGCTCCGTAACCAGGCCGTCGTAGGAGGCGTTCAGCGGATTCGAGATATCCACCACGATCTTGCCGGCCAGGTGCGCGCGCAGTCCTTGCAGCGTTGCATTCTCCTGAGCAAACGGCACCGCCAGAAAGCAGATATCCGCGTCGCGGACAGCCGCCGCATTCTCCCGGCCGACAACCCCCGGCCCCACCTCGCGCGCCGCCGCTGCGGCCCTGCCTGCATCGCGCGAACCCAGGACAACCGTGTGCCCCGCTTCTGACAAGACTTTTGCAAGACCGCGTCCCATATTCCCTGTTCCAATGACAGCCACTGTCGCCACGTCGATTCCCCCTGCAAAGAGTTTGGGTGAAGCCAGCCGCCTGCTCGCGCACATGATCCGCGCGCCATGCCATTTGCTCCGCCGATTCACCCCCTCTATGCGTTCTATGAAAAACTAAGTTCGCTATAACGATACTGATCATACATCGAGGAAGCTGGAGTGTCAATAGGAATTTTGCTATTATAGAACGAAGTATTCTATACAACAACATGGAGGCCCCACATTGAACATAGGCCGCACGATTCGCTCCATCCGGCAGCGCAAGCGCATCACCATTCTCCAGCTGGCCGAAGGCACCGGACTGTCCAAAGGGTTCATCAGCAATATCGAAACCAACAAGACATCCCCCTCCATTTCCACGCTCGAGGCCATCGCGAATTATCTGAGGGTCCCGCTGCCCTACCTGCTGCTTGCGGAGGACCAGTGCATGCGCATTGTCCGGCGGGACCAACGCGAGATCACGACATCGGGCGCCGAGGGGCTCAAGGTGCAACACCTGACGTCACGCGGTCCTCTGCGCATGATGAACGTGGAATTTCCTCCCGGCTCGTCGACAGGAAACGAACCGCACACGCACCCCGGCGAGGAGTGCCACCTCGTTTTGCACGGCACCTTTCTCGCGGAACAGGGCGAGCATTCCGAGATTCTCCATGAAGGCGATTCGTTCAGTTGGAGCGGCAGTGTTCCGCACTTCGTCAAAAACGTGGGCCATGACACCGGCCACATACTGATCGCACTCTTCTCCGAGGGCGACGTCCGCCAGGGAACGCCGGTTCCACAACTGCCGTGACCAGACCAAAGAGGGAAGTTTGATTTCATGGAGAATAAATCAACTTGAGACGCTCTGGAACCTGCTGGAACGGTCCGGGCGTCGGAAGATATTCTCTACCGGGAGGCGGATATTTGAGTGACGAAGCTGGAAGGACTGCAAGCGACCATGGTCGATTTTCTCGAGCGCGGGTTGGTGATCAGCCCCTGGTTGACGGGGGTGGACCAGAAGCGGCGGTTTCACGAGCACATCTTCTTTCTCCTCGATGACGCGGCGCAGGACTACACGGGAACACACTGGACGGACGAGCTGCGGATCAGGACGTTCGGCGAATTCCCCATCACGGCGCGCGTGCCGCGGACCGCCTTCTATGAAATCTGCGCTTCGACGGCCGTGTGGCTGGCCCACGGCGAACTCGGACAGGCGGAGGTGACCGAAACGCTGGCGCGGCGCAGCATTGCCGAAGTCCTGCGCTTCTGCGACGACTACGACCTTGGCATCCTTGTCCAACTGTACGGCCTGGCGACACAGTATGAAAATCACCAGGCGGTCGCGTACTACGGTCAGATTCCGGAGCGCATCTTCGTCCTCGGACAGTGGCACCGACCGTGGGTCGACTACTCACTCAGCGACGAATTGGCGGCCGGCCTCCTGCGCGGCAATTACGTCCTTCGGGAGGTGGACGGGCAGAGCATGGTCGAACTGACCGATACAGGCAGGGAGACCTTTCAGGATACAGCGCAATTCCTGACGGAAACCGGCTATCTGGCCCGGCGCGTGCGGCAACTCCACTTGGCAAACTTTAATCAGGTTCCGGATTTTGCGAGTCTGGCCGAGGCCAGGGCTCCGGACTGGGTTTCCCAGCGCCGGGACTTCTGCCTCTGGGCGGGGATAGAGCCCGGCATGACAGTGCTGGAGGTCGGCTGCGGCGACGGCCTGTTCACATTTGACGGCGGCCTCGCCGAGCGCGTGGGCCCGTCCGGGCGCTTGGTCGCGGCAGACCCCGCAGCGTCGATGCTGGCCCGCGCGGTGGCCAAGGGCCGTGAGCGAGGGATGGAATGGGTGGAGTTCACGCAGGCCCCGGCAGAAGCGCTGCCGTTTCCGGACGGCGCCTTCGACGCGGTCCTCGGCGTGTCGTTCCTGCACTTGACGGACCTGCCGCGCGCGCTCTCCGAGATGCGCCGGGTGGTCAGTCCGGGCGGTGTCGCGGCGACGTTCTACCCGCTCCCGCTGCTGCTCGACATGCCGTTTTTCAAGGAATGGTTCGCTCCGCTGCTTGCCCTCGCGGAGCGCGACCTGCGGCAACGGCCGGATGACTTCCTGATCACGGCGGACCAGATGGCGCGCGCCTGGAAAGATGCTGGGTTCGGAGACCTGCAGACGCGCGACTTGACCAGCCGCATCCTCTACTGGGACCCGGAGATCGTCCATCAGTTTTTCCTCGCGACCAGTTGGGGCCAAGAGGAATTGGCGCACCTGCCGTGGAAGGCGCGCGAGGACGTGCTGGCGCAGGTGGCGGCCTGCGGCGTCGCCGTCTGCGCCAAGTACCCGAAGGAGGAACGGGTGATCCATGCACCCATGCAGATGCTCCGCGCGACGCGCGACTAGCCGCATAGCGGCTGACGTGCCGGCGGGATGCCGACAAGACGCCGTCTTTGTCCGCACGCCGGCACGCGCCGCCGCCGATCCACCTTCGCCCAATCCGATTCTCGCGCCGCGCGTGCCGGTCAGTTCCCGTAGACGACGACCGCGCTCGAAGTCGAACCCGGCTGAACGATCGAATTGCCCGTGGCCAACGTGCGGCCCACCTCGGTGCCCCAACTCAATTCCCCTGCGGGGTAGTCGATTTGTACTTGACCGTACCCCTGACTGCCGCCGAGCACGGTGACCTGATACCCGGCCGCCTGCAGCAGATGAACCGTGCGCGGCCCGCCGTAGACGTCCACGCGGATCTGACGTGCGGGCGGCGATGGCAGTCCCGTCCATACACCGGTCGAACCAAGCGGTTTCAAACGGGCGTAGTCCCGCGACGTATCGATGATGTCATAATAGGCTCCGGTGATGTAGTTCTCTTGGTTGAACCCTTGCAAAGGAGCGCTCGCCAGTTGCATCGAATCCGCGACGCTCGCGAGATTGATGTGGACGACCTTCGCTCCGCGAGCCGCCCGCGCCACCTTGAGCAGTTCCGACGGAGACATGTTCGTCGCGACATCGTTCATCCACGTACCGATCAGCGCGCCAATATGCGCAAAGTCGTTCGAACGATTCAGCAGCTTTTTTTGCAGCGCCTGCAGCACTGCCGCCTGGTAGTCGTTGCGCATGAAGTCGTTGGTGCCCGCATTGCTTGCCGTATTCTGGCGAATCCGCACGAACGACAGCGCCTGCGCCCCGCTCAGGGTCTGCCACCCTTTGTTCAGGTTGGCATGGCTGTGCAGCGGATCGCGCATGGCGCCGGGCACGTAGACATACACGCCACCCACCGCGTTGATGGCGTCCACGAAGCCCTTGAAATCCGTCACGACCCAATCCTTGATGTGCATGCCGGTAAACTTCTCAACGGCCTGCACGGTCAATTGGGCGGCCTGGTTCGGGTTCATCTGCGCGCCGATGAAGAACAGCGTCTTGATCTTCGGAATGGGGTCATTGTACGACGGCTGGGCGAACAGCATGTCGCGCGGGATGGAGATCAGTTCGATCTGCTTTGTCTTTGGATCGATATGCGCGACCATCATGATGTCCGCCTGACCTCCGCCCCCCGTTCCGATATCAAGCGGTCCGGCGGGATTGCGGGCGTTGTTCCCGATCAGCAAGACGTTGAACGGCGCGTTGCTTGATCCGAATCCGCTAAACAGTTGGGCAAAAGGATTGCCCCGACTGTATGGATTGTACGTGAACGCGAAGGCGGCGGCGATAACAAAGCCCAGCGCGACGGCGCCCGTCGCCCCGAGGATGAGGCGTCGGCGCCGTTTTCGCCCGCGGCCCGTGGGGCGAACGCTCGAACGCGTTGTTTTCGCTGGATCTCCGCCCGGCTTGCGGTTCATCTCCGGTGATCGCCCCGCTGTCTTGGGAGAGTGGTTAAAACAGGATCACATCCCATGATATCCTTTGTAGATCATAGCACACTTCACGCGAATAACCAACACTCGCCGACGCGTGAGCGGCTACGGCGAGTTTACATCTGTCGCGTACAGGAGTACAAAGAAATTGCACCCGCAGCGAGGAGACGGAAGAGCGCAAAGGAGTGGATTATGCCATTGGATGAAGTGCTGGTCTACACGACGACGAACTGAGGGAAGTGTCGTTTGGCGAAAGAGTTCCTTTCGCATCGCGGCATACCCTTTCGAGAGGTGCATGTGTTTCGCGAATCCGGAGCGATTGACGATCTGGTCCGTCTCACGGGTTCGTTGGCGGCTCCCGTGGTGATCGCGGGCGGCAAGTTCTTGCGCGGATACGATCCAGTGGGTCTCACGGGACTGCTCACGGAGGCGGGATGGTTGGACAAGGAATAGGGTTCGGCGGTTGTACTCGCTGGTTGTCCTCGGTGATTGGCCCCGCATGATGGGCGTCTGTCCTTCACGTCATGCGGGCGGATCGGTAACGAGCGCCCGGGCAATGGCCACCCTCTGTTGCTGTCCGCCTGACAATTGGCTTGGATACTTCTTCGCATGTTTTTCAAGCCCTAAACGCTCCAACATCCCGGCCGCTTGTGAACGACTCCGACGCCCCGACAACCCTCTGTAGAATAGAGGCAATTGTATGTTTTCCAAGGCGGTGTATTCGGGTATTAAAGAGAAATCCTGAAATATGAACCCGAAGTATTGATTGCGAACCTTCGAGAGCTGCGTGGGACTCAGAGAAAACACGTTCCTGCCATCGACTTGGTACATTCCGCGCGAACCTTTGTCCAGACAACCCAGCACATTGAGCAGCGTCGATTTTCCGGACCCCGATTTTCCGACGATGGAGATAAATTCCCCATCCTGTACCGTACGGGAAATCTCTACGACATCAGATCCATCGAGGCCTTCTTTCTGCTGGATACGGTAATTCTGTCCACTCGGAAGGGTACTACCAACCTCAGTATACCTCCCCCAGCGGGGCACGTACGATGTTACAGGCGGCACTTCTGATTAACCGTCTGTGCATCGAAAGCCATGGGCAACGTTGAGCCGACCAGGATGAAACTCAAGATTGCCAAGCCCGCAACCGCCCTGTTTTTGTTTTACCTGCCTATTTTTTATGCCCAAGTATACTGTAACAAAGGCTCTACTACTAAGAGAGGACCTTGTCGGAGATGATTTCACTCCCAGGATGCGAAACTGAAGAACACGATCGGGACCGGTAAACCCTTTTAGAAAGGAAACCAACTGTTGCCGTGTTTTGAACTCCTGGTATATCGCAAAGTCCGCGGCCCTTGTGAAGTCATAACGTTCCACGCTGGAAATGAAAGACTGGACTGCTGCCCTGGGGGTGCTTGCATTCTCTTTGAGACTGCCTGCAGCCATGGACGGGTTAGCGCAGAAAAAAGTGGTGGAAAGGATGCAGGAAAGAAACAACAATCCTTTTGACAGGAATTGCATCAGCAGTATCCTCCTCATTATTATTCGCGGATTAATTCAACAAAGATCAAAATCAACATCGACTCCTCCGGAACTAATGTTATATGCCTACCATGCCATGCAAGATCCGCGATCTCCGGAGTGTTACTGCCATCACGTGGCGACCAGAACCTGACGACGTCTGTTGTCCAGATATTGCTGGATAGGATGGCCGCGACCGATGTGCGAAGAGGGGGCGTGCAGGGACACCCCAAC